>JBBRFU010000006.1:0-59155 GCA_038241315.1 Acidimicrobiales bacterium
AGGAGGAGGACCCGCGCGTCACGCGGTTCGGTTGCTTCCTGCGCAGCTCCAGCCTCGACGAGCTTCCCCAGCTGCTGAACGTGCTGGCCGGATCCATGAGCCTGGTCGGACCCCGCCCCGTGGTGGCCGCCGAGCTGCGCGAGTACGAGTCCCGTGGCGGCGCCGGCGCCTACCTGTCGGTGCGCCCGGGCATGACCGGGCAGTGGCAGGTCGGCGGCCGCAGCGCCATCGGCTACGACGGCCGGGTGGCCCTCGACGTCGACTACGTGGCCCACCTCGGCCTCGGTCGAGACCTGCGCATCCTGGTGCAGACGGTCGGCGCGGTCCTGCGCCGCGTCGGCGCCCACTGACGCCGACCGGCACCGGCACCGGCGGGCGAGCTCAGCGCTCGAGCTCCACCCCGAGGCGCACCGGCTCGGTGAACTCGCCCCGCTCGGTCTGCCACCGGCCGTCGACCACCGTGCCCGTGCCCGTCGGGGTGCGGCGCACCATCCGCCCGTTGCGGCTGGCCACGTCTGCGGTGAGGCGATCGGGCACCACGGCGGGCTGGGGCACCAGGACCACCTCGTAATCGCCGCCGCCCAGGTCGGCGGCCCCGGCCAGCTCCAGCACCAGGGTGCGGGTGGCCCCGGCCGGCACGTTGACGCGGGCGGTGTAGGTGTTCGCCCCCACCTCGCTGCCCCGGAGCAGGTCGAGCGGCTCGCCGTCGAGCGTGGCCTCGGCGCGTCCGAGCGTGGAGTACACGGTGACGTTCATCATGTTGGTGCCGGGCGGCTCCCCGCGAGAGTTGGAGGCCACGTAGGCGACCGACGCGAGCCTGGCCGGCACCTGGTTGGCGAAGGTGACGGTGGCGGTGGCCGCCACCGCACCGGTCTCGGCGTCGACGGTGGTGCGGTAGTCGACCGTGCGCTGGAGGTACGCGTCGATCTTGTTGTTGGCGAAGTTCTGGTGGACCACCGAGAACAGGTCGCCGTCGGCGCCCACCCGCGGCATGGCCCCATCGGCGCCGAGCCGGTGGAAGACCGCCTGCTCGGGCTCTCGCGTGGCCGACAGGAGCAGGCGCCGCTCGTCCACCATGGGGCCGAGCGCCTGCACCAGGCGCTCCGGCGCCGGCAGGTCGCCGGTGAGCAGGCGCTCGAACACCAGTCGGGTGGCGTCGACCAGCACGTCCTTGCGCTCCTGGTTCGCCCCGGCGAAGTCCTCGTACTGCCCCTTCAGGATGAAGTCGGCCGCGGTCTCCTGCGTCAACGGCTCCGGGTAGCCGGGCACCTGGATGGGACCGGTGAAGGCGAGCAGGCGGGCCAGGGTGTACGGGTCGATGGCGAAGACGCCGTCGACCTTCGTGCCGCCCGACTGGGGGTAGAGCTGGCCCAGCACGTCGGCCACGTAGGGGAAGTGCGGCGAGTAGGAGACGTCGCGCAGGTAGTCGGCGGGCTGGAACACGCCGTAGCGGTCGAGGTACTCCTCCGGACCGTCGAGGGAGCGGACGCCGTCGGGGACCGCCCGCTCCAGCTCGTTGGTGGGCCCCGAGCGCGTGAGCCGGACCTCGCCGTCGGAGGCGGTGATCTCGGCGTAGTTGCCCACGAAGCCGCCGAGGCCGCGCTGCTCGGCCGGGTTGAGGAAGGCGATGAGGTAGGTGCGGTCGCCGTCGCCCCCGAGGAGGCCGGGCACCACGTCGAGCACGTCCTCGGCGAGCGACGCCTGCTCGGCGGCATCGTCGAGCTCCTGCTGCAGGTCGTCCAGGCGGTCGCGCAGCGGGGTGACGAGCCAGGCCCGATCGACGCTGGTGACCGAGTCGTCGGCATCGCGCAGCACGGCGGCGGCGTTGCCGAGGGGTCCGGCGAGGTCGCGCACGCGGTCCAGGTCGATGCGGCCCGAGGCGTACTTCAGCTCCTGGTAGTCACCCAGGCGGGCGGTGGCGCGACCGGCCTCGGCGACGGCCAGGCCCTCGGAGGTGGAGACCCGCACCGCCTCGGCGTGCTGGGACACCAACGGCACCAGCCGGGCCGGCGCCGCCCACCAGGCGTCGGTGAACTCGGCACCGGAGCGGAGCGACGCCGAGGCGCTCGCCAGGCGCGCCTCGGCCTCGGCGGTGTCGCCGTCGCGCGCCAGGCGCAGCGCGGCGCGGGCGTGGTCGCTGCCCTCGCTCAGGTGACCGACGGCGAGGAGGAGCGAGACGGCGAACGCCGCCGTGGCGAGGACGACGAACCCGGCCACGCCCAGCGCGATGGCGCGGTGGCGACGCCGCACGGGTGAGCGGCTCCGCCGGTGCCCCGAGACGAGCACGCAGCCGATCGCCGCCGCGCCGACGAGCACGGAGGCCCCGTGGAAGAGCTCCCACTCCTGGCGGAGCAGGGCGTTGATCGCCAAGGCGCCCACGATCGCGCCCACCAGGCGCAGGCGCATGTCGCGCAGCGATGCGGCCACGGCCAGCACCAGCGACCCCCACCCGAGCACCAGGACGAGGCCCGACGAGCCGGCCGCCGCCACCGCGGCGAGGACCAACCAGCTCCACCGGCGAGCCCGAGCCGTGGCCAGCACCACCACGGCGGCGAGCGCGGCCTGCCAGACGACGTCGAACGCGGCGTTGCCGGTGGGCCGGGCCGGGCCGAAGGCCGCACCGAGGGCCCCCAGGGCGGCGACCACCTTCACGACGAGGTCGTCGCGCGCGGTGAGGTTGCGGCGGTTGTTGCGGGCGCGGGACATGGGGTGGGACGACCTCGGCGGGGGGACGCCCACCTCCTGGCCGGAGCGGGCAGCCGCTCATCGTACCGGACGACCCGCTCGCCCTCCCCGCGCCGACCGGGCCCGGCGGGCAGGAACCGCGGCGCCCGGCACCGAAGCTCCCGGCATGGAACGTCACCGACCGTCGACCGGCCGACGCCCGCGGCGACCCGGTCGCTGCCGGGTCGCCCGGCGCCCACCGACGCGGCGGCCGGACGCGGTCCCCTCCCCGGGTCGCGACCGCCGGGATCGACGCCGAACCACGTGGGTCACCCACTCGGGTGCTTCAGGTCATGGACGCCGACGAAGCTGTCGATAGGACGAACATGGACGCCGCGTTCGCCCACTCCCGTGGCGTATGGGACTCCGTCAGCCGTCGCATCGGCAACCGGCACCAGGTCGGTGAGCCGGTCCACTGGCGCAGCAAGGTCGCGGGGCCGCCGCGCACGCGCCGCGGCTTCCGTCGAACGGCGGACGCCGGCCCCCCCGTCAGCAACGCCATCCTCCACGACGTGTCCGTGAGCGGTGCCCGCCTGCTGGTCCCGGCCGACGACGCGCTCCAGCGGGGGTCGCTGTTCGACCTCGAGGTCGCGGGCGCCTGGTGCACCGTCAAGGTGGCGTGGGTGACCCCGAGCGAGGACCCTGCCGCTCGCTGGTGCGGGGTGATGTTCCTGCTGCCGGACGCGAAGTTCATGGCCGCCATCGGTGCCCTGATGGGGCCCACCAACCGGTTGCGGGCCAACAGCCGGGCCTTCGGCGGCCGCTGAGCGACCCGCTCCGACCGCTCGTCGGTCGGGAACGACCCCCTAGACCGAGCCGTAGACGATCTCGCAGTCGCCGTCGCGCTTCGAGCGGTACATGGCCCGATCCGCGGCCGCGATGAGCACGTCGGCGACCACGCCCTCGCCGTTGGCCCACGCCACCCCGATGCTCGTGCGGATGTTCATGGGTCGGCCGGCGACCGGCTCGGGCGTGGCGGCCAGCACGCCGGCCAGCCGGGCGCCGATGCGCATGGCCTCGCTGCCGCTCGTCACGTCGCAGAGCATCACGATGAACTCGTCACCGCCGAGGCGGCCGATGACGTCGCCCTCGCGCAGCGCGCCGCGCAGGCGTCGGGCCACGCCCGCCAGGAGCTGGTCACCGGCGCGGTGCCCGTAGGTGTCGTTGACCTGCTTGAGCCCGTCGAGGTCGAGGAAGACCACCGCGGTGCCGGTGGCGTGGCCGCGCAGCGTGGACTCCAGGGCGTCGAGCACCGCGGCCCGGTTGAGGCAGCCCGTGAGTTCGTCGACGGTCGCCCGGCGCTGGAGCTCGACGCGCAGCTCGGAGGCCTCGGTCTCGTCGTCGATGCAGATGACCGCACCCGCGGGGTCGCCGGCGGCATCGGTGAGCACCCGACAGGCCACCCGGCACCGGCGGTCGCGGGTGTCGCCCGGGAGGCGCAGCCGCACCTCGAGGTCGGCGTCGCGACCGTCGACGAGGACGCCGTCGAGCGCCTGCTCGACCGCCGGCTGGTCGTCGACGACGACGGTGCGCAGCTGGTCGCCGACGGTCTCGGCCGGCTCGGTCCCCACCACCCGGTGCAGGCGGGCGTTGGTGTAGAGCACCCGCCGGTCGAGGTCGACGTGGAGCACGCCCGAGGGCAGCGCGTCGGTGAGCCGGCCGAGCAGCTGCTCGCGCTGGCGCACCTCCTCCAGGGCGGCCATCTCGTCGGAGATGTCGATCATCTCGGTGACCACGCGGCCGTCGGCCTCGCCGAGGAGGTTGGCGTTGGTGAGCTCCATCCAGAGCGACGAGCCGTCCTTGCGGACGTGGCGGGCCCGCAGGCGCGTGGCGTCCCCCGGCATCGCCAGCATCTCCATCCACGCATCGACCGCTCGGTCCTGGTCGTCGGGGTGGATCAGCTCCAGCGAACGGGTGCCCACGAGCTCGGCCGCGTCGTAGCCCAGGATCCGACAGATGCGGTCGTCGGCGGCGAGGATCATCGCCATCTCGTCCTTGTCGATGCGCCCGGTCTTGGGCAGCACCGGCGCCCGGCCGGCGAAGGCGGACGCCAGCTCGGACTGGGCCTCTGGCGCGGCCACCACGACCCCCATGAAGACCCCGTGGCGGTGGCGGACGTCGACGAAGTAGTACGACGCCGGCACGCCGTTGTCGAGGACCACCGACGCGTACGAGCCCCCGTTGGCCTTGGCGCGGTCCCAGGCGTCGATGATCGCGCGGCGGCTGCTCGCCTCGACGACGGCGAGGGCCGAGCGGGCCTCCACCACCTGATGGCCGGAGAGCTCGAGCGACGCCGGCAGCTCGACGAAGAGCCCATCCGCGTCGATCGCCGACACGAGGGCGCCCGGGTGCTCCCGGAGCAGCGCCACCAGGACGGCGTCGCGCCCGGATTCGCTGATGGGCGATCCGGTGCTGAGCTCGGTCGCGTCCATGATCACCCCTCTCGCCCCTCGGCCGGTCGTCGTCGACGTCGTCGGGCGACCCGGCGTCCCCTGCCAACCATCGGCACCCTCGGCGGGCGTCTGAAGCTTCGATGTCGCGGAGTAACCCGTCCGGGTGATGTCGGACCGCCGGGCCGGCGGCACCGTCACCGGGTAGGGGGGGCCGGGTGCCACTCCGGTTGAACGCCCTGGTGGAACGGCTGCGGGGCAGCCTGTTCTTCGTCCCCATGCTCTTCGTCCTGGCGGGCGGCGCCCTGGGGGTGGCCATGGTGGAGGTCGACGCCTCGCTCGACGGCGCCACCGACCTGCCCTTCGTGCTCACGTCGACGGTCTCGAGCGCACGCGAGGTGCTCAGCGTGGTGGCCTCGGCCACCATCACCGTGGCCGGCATCGCCTTCTCGGTGTCGCTCCTGGTGCTCCAGCAGGCGTCGGCCAAGTACTCGCCCCGCGTGATCCACAGCCTGTTCCGCGACCCCTTCAACCGTCGGGTCATGGGCCTGGCGGTGGGCACCTTCACCTACTGCTTGATGGTGCTCCGGGCGGTCCGGGGCTCGCTGACCGACGAGGGCGAGCCGGTGATCCCCAACCTCTCGGTGGGCCTCTCGGTGGTGCTGGGCGTGGCGGCCATCCTCGCCGTCATCGCCTTCATCAACCACAGCGCCCACACCATGGAGGTGAGCCAGATCCTCGACCGCGTCACCGACGAGACCCTCGAGCGGATCCGGGACACGTGGCCGGAGGCGGAGGGGGGCCACCGTGACGAGGAGCCGGCCGTGGAGCCGGGGCCCGAGGGGCACACGGTGCTGCTCACCCGGAGCGGCTGGATCCAGCAGGTGGCCGTCCGGGAGCTGTTCGGGCTCGTGCCGCCGGGCGGCACCGTGCGGCTCGACACCGCCGCGGGCCGCTTCGCCGTGCGCGGCACGCCGTTGTGCACCACCTGGCCGCGGCCCGACGACGAGGACGCCGCCCGGGAGCTGGCCGCCGGTGCCATCCAGGTGGGCAAGACGCGCACCATGCAGCAGGACCCCGCCTACGGCATCCGCCAGCTCGCCGACGTGGCCCTCGTGGCCCTCTCCCCCGGGGTCAACGACCCCACCACGGCCCAGGACGCCATCTTCCACCTGGCCGAGGTGGTGCGCGAGGCCATGGTGCGCGACCTCCCGGCGCGCGTGCTCCGCGACGACGACGGCCGACGGCTCCTCCTGGCCGAGATCCACACCCACGACACCCTCGTGGAGCTGGCCTTCGAGGAGATCCGGAGGTCCGCCGCCGGATCTCCCACCGTCTGCGTCTACCTGCTCGAGGCCATCCACCTCGTCGAGCAGGCGCTCGTGGCGGCCGGTCTCGACGAGCGCACCGGGCCGCTGCGCCACCAGGCCGAGCTCACCCTGGCCGGCGCCACCCGCGCCGACCTCCTCCCCGAGGACCTCCGCCTCGTCCGCGACGCGTTCGAGCGCCGCTTCGGCGCAGGAGCCGCCACACCGGGAACGGCCTGACCGAAGGCGGCCTGACCGAAGGCGGCCTGACCGGGAACGGCCCGTCCGGGAGCGGCTCAGCCGGGAGCGGGCGAGGGGCGGGGCCGGCGCCATCGACGGAGCAGGGCGGGGGCACCGCTCAGCGACGCGATGGCGATCACCGCCGCCAACCCGATGGCGATGCCCGCCAGGTTGGCGGCCACGTCGGACCACTCGGTGATCCGGCTGGGGGCCAGCTCCTCCTGGAGGAGCTCGAGCGCGGTGCTGCCGGCCACGAGGAGGGCGACCACGACGGCCAGCGAGCGCCACGACCAGCTGGCCAGACCGGCGAAGAGGGTGGCGGACCCCCAGATGGCGAGGTGGGCCCAGGTGTCGCGCTCCTCGATCCCGGTGCGGGCCACGGCGCGGCGCGCCCGGACGCCGGCCGCGGGGGCGCGTCGGTCGAGGCGCGTGGAGACCTGCTCCGACACGTCGGCCACCACGCCGGGGGCCCGGTCCGAGAGCAGCACGGCGGCGGCCACCACCGCCACCCCGACGGCGAGCAGCGTCACCAGCCCCCGCCACCGGGCGAAGGGTCGGCCGCCCGGGCCGAGCGGCGTCGTGGTGCGGGTGGCGTCAGGGCCGGGTGGTGGCGAGGCGGTGGGCATGCACCGTCGAGCATGCCCGCCCGGGCGCCCGGCGCACCGTCGGGCCCGGACGGGCCCTCGTCAGGTCAGGTGCCGTGGGCGCCGTGGGCCTCGTCGCAGAGGCGCTCCTCGCCCTCCTTGATGGAGCCGGCGCCGATGCCCTCGAGGGCGGCGAAGGGCCCGCAGGGGTGCGGCTCGATCCAGACGTGGATCATCGGGGTCTCCTTGGGCTTGCGGAGCCCCGGCTTGCAGTTGCCCTCGTCATCGGTGATGCCCGCCACCCGACCCTCCGCGTTGTAACAGAGGTTGTCGTGGATGTGCCACTGCATGAGCTTGCCGCCGAGGTCGGGCACGTCCTCGAGCGGGGTGCCCGGGGAGACCATGTACATCGCGGCGGCGAGGCGGCGGCCGCCGTCGGACGTGTCGAACACCAGCGACTCGGGCCGGTTGGGGTCGAGGATCACGTCGTCGTCGATGAACTCCTGGTTCAAGAAGTGCTCCGTGCCCGTGCCGCCGTCGCCGATCGAGCGGAAGCCGGCGGCCTCGGCCACCGCGGGGTCGCTCCACTGCGGCAGCTGCAGCAGCGTGACCGCCACGAGGTTCTCGGCCTCGGCCTGCTGCTCGGGGGTGACGCCGACGGTGCCGCCGAGGTCGATCGGGAGCTTCGGGTCGAACGGGACCGCCTCCACCACCTCGTGGTCGTCGTCGGCGGCGGTGGCCGTCTGCACGGCACCGGCCGTCCCGGCGGGGGCCTCGTGGCCGTCGGCGTGGCCCTCGGCGTGGCCGTCGCCGGCGGCTGCGGTCTCCCCGGCGGCGCCGTGGTGGCCGCCGGCCCCGTGGTCGCCGGCGACGGAGGGGAGCATGGAGGCGGACGCCGCCGCGGCCACCGCGACCGTGAGGGCGCCCAGCATGGCCCCCGAGACGGCCGACGGGATCGAGCGGCCGGAGAGGGCGCCGACCAGGTAGGCGACGGCGCCGACCACGATGGCTCCCTCCAGCACCGAGGCCGCCACGTCGGGGAAGCCGTAGCCCTCGACCTCGCCGTCGATCCCGACCGTCCGGGAGACGACCCACACGCCGAGGATGCCCACGTTGGCCAGCACGCCGAGCCGGAGCAGCAGCGTCGAGGGTCGCAGCGCCACGGCGATCCCCCAGGCCAGCTGGAACCAGGCCACGGTGAGGAAGAAGGCGCCGTGCACCGAGTTGACATCGAGGTGGGCCGGGGCGAACCCGAAGTGGATCGCGGCGGCCCCGATGCTCGCCAGGGCGAGTGCCCAGCGCAGCACCGTGTCGGTGGCCGTGGAGGCCGACCGGAGCGGTGCCAGCTCATGGGAGGCGGAAGCGGTCTGCATGGTCTGATCCCCTGTTCCACCCGCACGCCCGACAGCGCGCGGTGCGGGGACGGTACCAGTCCGGTGTGACCGACGCCTCACCAGGTGTCCGGGGCCACGGGTCAGCTCGGGCGCGCCCGCTGGGGGTACAGGGCCTCGTGGCGGGCCAGCATCTCCACGAACCCGGCGATCCGGCGGGCGCGGGTCTCGGGGCGGCGCACCGCGCCGAGCCGGTGGATGAGGGCGTAGCGGTTCGCCGAGGTGAGGACGTCGAACATCGCCTGGGCGTCGGGGTCGGCCGCGATCGCCTCGAGCAGGTCTGCGGGCACCACGGCGGTGGCCGGGCCGGCGTAGGCCTCGTCCCACCGGCCGTCGGCCTTGGCCGCGGCCACCACGGCGCGGCCCGACGGGTGCATCCGCCCCTCCGCCTCGAGCCGCTCCACCCGCTCGACGTTGCGCGCCGACCACCGGCTGCGGGCGGTGCGTGGCGTCATCCGCTGGCGCGAGCTGGCGGCGTCACGAGCGGCGGCCTGGCCGTCGATCCACCCGAAGCAGAGGGCCTCCTCGACGGCCTCGACGTAGGTCAGGGCGGTCACCGAGCCGCCCTTCTTGTGCAGCACCAGCCACACGCCGGGCGAGGACCCGTGGTGCTCGCTCAGCCAGGCGCGCCACGCCGCGGCGTCGGGGACGAGCAGCTCCTCGAGCGGTGCCTTGGCCACCCGCGCACCCTAGGACGGCGCCCGGTCGGCGGTGCGGGGCCGCGGCGCGGTGGCCGGCTCGAGGCCCAGGAGCTCCATCATCCGGCGGGCGACCATGGGACCGGCGTTCTGGTTCTGGCCGGTGACCAGGTTGCCGTCGACCACCCAGTGGTTGGCGAAGGGGTCACGACGGCGCGTCTCGCTCTCGAAGCGGGCCCCGAGGGCGCGGAGCTCGGACTCCGGATGGTGCGGCGTGGAGGTGATGCCGAGCTCGCGGACCTGCTTGTCGGTCACGGCCGAGACCCGGCGCCCGGCCACCAAGGGCCGGCCGTCGGGCGCGGTGGCCCCGCACAGGCCGAGCGGTCCGTGGCAGACGCCGCCGATCACCTTGCCCAGGTCGTTGGCCCGCGTGATCTGGTCGGCCAGCTCGGTCGACGTCGGGAAGTCGAACGACGCGCCCCAGCCACCGGCGAGGTACACCAGGTCGTAGTCGGCCACGTCGACGTCGCCCACGGCGAGGGAATTCGTCACCAGGGCGCGCAGGACCTCGTCGGCGAGGAAGCGGTCGTCCTGCTCGCAGCGCAGCACCGCGCGCAGCGAGCGCGGATCGACCGGGATCACCCCGCTGCGGGGGCTGGCCACGTCGACCAGCATGCCGGCGTCGAGGAAGGCGTAGTAAGGCGCGGTGAGCTCGCTGGCGTAGACACCCGTGGCCGTGCCGATGTCGAGCACGCCGTGGTTCGTGGCCACGACGAGGGCGCGGCGCCCGGTGCGGTCGATCGTCGGGTCGGCCTCGGCGTCGACGGGGTGCATGCCCAGACGCTGGACCAGGCGGCGGAGCACGCGCGCGGGCGGCGACGGGGCCACCACGGCCGGCCCGGCCACCGGGCGACGACGCTGGTAGGGCCAGGGCTCGTGGCGACGGGGCACGGCGCGGTCGCGCTCGGCCTGCAGGGCGGTCCGGAGGTGGGCCCGGAGGTCCGCCAGGTCGCGGTCGGTCCAGCGGTTGCTGACCTCGGTGGGGTCGAGGTCGAGGTCGTAGAGCTCCCACTGGTCGTCGAGCGGTTCGGTCCGGTACGAGGGGCCCAGCGGCCCGGTGGCCGCCAGGTGTCGGACGCCCGGCTCGGTCCAGGTGTCGGGGTCGTCGAAGGTCCGCACGACCTTCCAGAGGTGGCCGGCGCCACCGCGCGCGACCGGGTCGTCGACCCGCACCACCAGTCCCTCCACGTTGGCGGCGACGTGGGCCGGCACCGAGATCCGCATGGGGATCGGCACGGGCGGGGTCCGGCCGAGGCGCCGCGCCAACCCGGAGGCCTCGGTGTCGCCCTCGAGCACGTTGTCGCGCGTCAGCAGGTACACGGCTCGGTGACGGTCGGCCTCGCCGCCGTCCACCACGTCGAGGAGGTCACGGCCCGGGAGGGGGTGGACCTCGGTGAAGCGCTCGGCCAGCCGGGCCGCGGTGGCGTCGGCGTCGATCCCCGCCGCGGCGAGGAGGGTGGGCACCAGGTCGACGTGGGACGTGGGTGCATCGTCGACGACCCGGGGGCTGGTGGGCGTGGCGCCGGTGCGGACCACGGTGAACGGGACCCGGGTGGCCTCGTCGTAGAGGGTGAACCACTTCTGGTGGAGGCCCCCGTGGGCGCCGAGGAGCTCGCCGTGGTCCGAGGTCCGCACCAGCACGGCGTCCTCCGACCCGCCCTCGGTCACCGCCCGACGGACGCGGTCGAGCGGCCCGTCGACCTCGGCGTGGAGGCGGTGGTACAAGTCTCGGTAGGCCTGGGCGTTGCGCCGGTAGATGCCCTCGATCACCGGTGCCGGGCCGTACCCGGAGGGGTAGGCCGCCCGGTAGGCGATCTGGGCGGCGGGCTTGGAGGCCAGGTCCTCGAGCGCCGTGGGGGCCGGGGGCACGGGCGGCGGGTCCAGCGGTGACGGCTCGACGGGGCTGGCGCGCGCCCAGGCGGGGAACAGCACGATGTCGTGGGGGTTCACGAAGCTGGCCACCAGGAGGAAGGGGCGCCGAGCGGCGGGGTCCCCCTCCTCGCGTCGCCGGTACCGATCGGCGAGCCAGGCCACCACGCGCTCGGCGATCAGGGGATCTCGGACCAGGCCGCTGTTGGCCGGCGACGCGCCGTGCGGCTCGGGGCCCACCCAGCCGGAGAAGCCGTAGCGGTCGAGGGGGTCGGCGTCGAGGTAGGCCTGCACCGCGGCCGGGTCCACCGTGCCCGCCGCGTCGTTGGTGGCCAGGGAACCGGTGCCGTCGGGCCCCGGGAGGTCGGCGTGGGAGAGGTGCCACTTGCCGTCGTAGTGGGTGTCGTAGCCGGCCGCCCGGAACCAGTGGCCGAGGGTGGGCACCTCCCGCGGGCGCAGCCACCGCATCCGCGAGTCGTCCGCGAGCTTGCCGAGCCCGTCGGTCTGGGTCACGCCGTGGACGTCGGGGTACTGCCCGGTGAACAGCGTGGGCCGGCTGGGCGCGCAGGCCAGCGAGCCGGTGTAGTGCCGGGCGAAGCGCACCCCGTGCTCGTCGAACCACCGGCGGCCGGGCAGGGCCCGGTGGCGCCACTCGCGCAGCGCATCGTCCTCGTAGGGCGGGGCGGCCCGCTCCTCGTCGGTGACGAGGATCACCACGTCGGGACGGGGCGAGCCCTCCCCCTCAGCCACGGGGGCCCTCCAGCGTCGAGGCCAGGCCGGCGAGCAGCCGCTCGCCCTCGGCCGCCATCCGACGGCCCACCAGGCGGGCCACCAGCTCCTGGGGCGGGCGCGGGCCGCAGTCGACCGACGAGGTCAGCGTCACCAGGGTCCGCTCGGGACCGTCGCCGTCGAGGCGCCACTCGTTGCGCGCCCAGCGCACCACCTTGGGGAGGCCCTCGATCTCGTAGGCCAGCGCCGCGCCGCAGTCCCAACGCACCACCCGCTCCAGCACGGTGCGCCGACCCATCTGGATCCGACGCACGAGACCGATCCGGTCGGGCTGCTCGGTGCGCTCCCGGAGCAGCGACGAGTGGTCCACGTTCGGCGCCCAGGAGCTGATGCCGCCGAAGGCCGAGAGCGTGGTCCACACCAGGGCGGGGGCCACGTCGATCCGTCGCCGACTCGAGGTGGCGTTCACGACGTGGCTGCGATGAAGTCGACGAGCACGGCGGCGAGCTCGGGGCCCCGGTCCTCCTGGAGGAAGTGGCCACCTCCCTCGATGACGGTGTGGGGCTGCCCGGCGGCGCCGGGCACCTTGGCCCGGAAGGGGGCATCACCGCCGGCGGTGATCGGGTCCCGGTCGCTGAAGGCCACCAGGAAGGGGCGCTCGAAGCGCTCGAGGACCTCCCAGGCGGCGACGTTGTCGGCGCTGGCGGGGTCGTCGGTGCTGGTGGGGACGAGGGCCGGGAAGGTCCGGGCGCCGGCCTTGTAGCGGTCGTCGGGGAAGGGGGCGTCGTAGGCCGCCACCACCTCCGGCGCCAGCTCGGTGGCGCAGCCCATGGCGATGATCGAGCCGGCCGAGAAGTCCTCGGTGGTGGCGGCGAAGCGCTGCCAGGCGAGGAAGGCGTCGCTCGGCGCCCCGTGCCCGGTGGGCAGCCCGGTGTTGCCGACCGCCACGCGGGCGAAGCGGTCCGGGTCGGCGGCGACCAGCCGGAGACCCACGAGGCCGCCCCAGTCCTGGCCGAAGAACGTGGCGTCGCGGAGGTCGAGGTGGTCGAACACCAGCTCCCGCATCCACGCGACGTGGCGGGCGTAGGAGTGGTCGGCGGGCTCGGTCGGCTTGTCGCTGCGGCCGAAGCCGATGAGGTCGGGAGCGATCACGCGGTGCCCGGCGGCCACCAGCGGCGGGATCACGCGCCGGTACAGGAAGCTCCACGACGGCTCGCCGTGCATCAACAGCACCGGCGACGCGTCGGCCGGGCCCTCGTCGAGGTAGTGGGCGCGCAGCGTGGCGCCCTCGCCGTCGTCGAGGTCCGCGTAGTGCGGGGCGAAGGGGAAGTCGGGCAGGTCGGCGAAGCGATCGTCGGGGGTGCGGAGCGTCTGCATCAGGGGTCCTCGGGGTTCGACGGGAGGGTGGGGCGAGGTGGTGTGATCGGGTGTGGGGTCGGGTGGTCGTGGTGGTCAGCTGGTGGTCACTGTCGGCTCGCCTCGGCGCGCGCCGCCACCTCGGCGAGGTCGCCGTACCGCTCGGGGCTGAGCTGGATGACCACCTCGTGGAGCGTGCCGGTGAAGGCGAAGGGGGCGGGGTAGCGGCCCGACACCGCGGAGCCGTGGTCGTGGCCGAGGCTCGCGCCCACCGACGAGAACATCCGCAGGAAGAGCGGCAGCTGGATCGAGCCGGCGTCCACCCCGTCGATGCGAACCGTGGCGCTGCCCGACGAGTGGTCGCCTCGCCGCAGGTGCACCGAGAGGGACACGTCGCCGGCCGGGACCTCGACCGCGGACACCAAGACGGTGTGGTCGTCGAAGGCGTTGTAGTCGAGGACCAGGCGCCGGTCCTGCACGAACAGGGAGAGCCCGGCGTTCTCGGTCCCCGTGGCGAACAGGACGCCCTCGGCGTCCTCGTCGACCGTGACGCGGGCGGTGAGGTCGAAGCTCCGTCCGGCGATGGGGGCGGTGGCCTGGGCGGGCATCGGCGACATCGGCGGCCGGTAGACGTAGCGCCGGTCCTCGCCGTGCGGGGCGTGGGGGCGGAAGCGGGCGCCGAACAGCTCGACCGTCCGGTCGTCGAGCGGCAGGACGCCGTGCGCCTCCGCCTCCACCCACCACTGGTCGACGAGCGACCGCAGCCGGTCCGGGTCGACCTCGGCCAGGTCGTGGCACTCGGCCGGATCGCTCGCCAGGTCGTAGAGCTCCCACGGCTCGGTCTCGTAGTCGGCGCCCCGCTCGTGCTTGCACACCGCCTTCCACCTCCCGGCCACGAGGGCGCGGCTCCCGGCCATCTCGAAGTACTGCACCTCGTTGGTGGGCGGCGCGGCCTCGTCCGAGATGATGGTCCGGAACGAGCGCCCCGTCACGGGGAGCTGCTCCAGCCCCTGGCGGACCTCGGGGGCGCGGATGCCGAGCAGGTCGTAGATCGTGGGGGCGATGTCGGCGACGAAGGTGAACTGGTGGCGGCGGGTGCCGCGCTGCTCGGGGCCGATGCCGTCGGGCCAGTGGACCACGAGCGGCACGTGGACCCCGCCCTCGTGGGTGTTCTGCTTGTACCAGCGGAAGGGCGTGTTGCCGGCCTGGGCCCACCCCCACGGGTAGTTGGTGTGGCTGTGGGGCCCGCCGATGTCGTCGATGCGGGCCACCGCCTCGTCGGGCGTCTCGAGGATGCCGTTGAAGAACTTCATCTCGTGCATGACCCCGAACGGCCCGCCCTCCTGGGAGGCGCCGTTGTCGGCCAGGACCAGCAGGATCGTGTCGTCGAGCCGGCCGAGGGACCGGAGCCCGTCGACGAACCGGCCGATCTGGGCGTCGGTGTGGTCGAGGAAGGCGGCGAACGCCTCCTGCAGGCGCGCCGAGAGCCGCTGCTCGGCCTCGGGGAGGTCGTCCCAGGCCTCCACGCCGGGGTTGCGGGGGGCCAGCGTCGTGCCCGCGGGCACCACCCCCAGCTCGACCTGCCGGGCGAACCACCGCTCCCGGGCGACGTCCCAGCCCTCGTCGAAGCGTCCCCGGTACTTCGCCAGGTACGCGGGCGGGGCCTGGTGGGGCGCGTGGGTGGCGCCGAAGGCCAGGTAGGTGAAGAACGGGCGGTCGGGCCGGACGCCCGTGCTGTCGGCGATCATGGCCAGCGCCCGGTCCACCAGGTCCTCCGACAGGTGGTAGCCGTCCTCGGGCCCTCCCGGCGGATCGACGGGGTGGTTGTCGGCCACGAGCTGGGGGTGGAACTGGTCGGTCTCACCATCGAGGAAGCCGTAGAAGCGGTCGAACCCCCGGCCCAGCGGCCAGTGGTCGAACGGGCCGGCGGCCGAGCACTGCTCCATGGGGGCGAGGTGCCACTTGCCGACGCAGAAGGTGGCGTAGCCCTCGTCGCGGAGCACCTCGGCGATCGTGGCGGCGTGGCGGGAGATGTGGCCGAGCTGGTTGGGGAACCCGGTGCGGAAGTTCGAGATGGCCCGCATGCCGACGGCGTGGCTGGACCGCCCGGTGAGGAGCGAGGCCCGCGTGGGTGAGCAGAGCGGCGTGACGTGGAAGTCGGTGAACTGCAGGCCGTCGGCAGCGAGGGCGTCGATGGTGGGCGTCTCGATCGACGAGCCGTAGCACCCGAGCTGGGCGAAGCCGGTGTCGTCGAGCAGGACGACCACCACGTTGGGCGCGCCGTCGCCCGGATGGGGCGGCTCGTCGAACCAGGGCTCGGAGTCGGCCACGGTGCGACCGATGCGGCCCTCGAACTGCTCGGCTCTGGTCAACGGTGCCCCCCGGCTGCGGTCGACACCATCGAACTCTACTGAGGGTCTCACTGTCAATAGATTATGCGAGCTTGACTCTCACTACCTCGGGACCGCCTGCTACCGTTCGGATCCATGGTGGACCTTGGCGAGGTGGAGCCCGACGGCCGCCGTGCCCGACGCGAACGAGGCCGGGCCGCGGTCACCGCCGCCTTGTTCGACCTGCTCGCCGAGCACGGCGTCCCGCCCACCACCGAGGTGCTGGCGGCGCGGTCCGGCGTGTCGGCGTCATCCATCTTCCGGTACTTCTCCGGCATCGACGACCTGCACCAGCAGACGATCGAGCGGTACTTCGTCCGGTTCGCGCCCCTCTTCGAGATCCCCGCCATCGGTCGCGGCGCCCGCCCCGCCCGCATCCGCCGCTTCATCGACGCCCGGCTGGAGCTCTACGCCGCCATCGCCCCCATCGCCCGCCTGGCCCGCACCCGCGCCCTCGACCACCCGCTCCTCGCGGCCACGCTCCACGACACCCGGGAGCGCTTCGCCCGCCAGGTGCAGGAGCACTTCGCGCCCGAGGTCGACCAGCGATCGCGGGCCCGCGCCGCGGATCTCGTGGCCTTGGTGGCCTCGCTGACCAGCTTCGAGGCCTGGGACCTGCTCACCGACGCCGACCACGCCCGCCCCGCCGACCTGCGCCGGGCCTGGACCACCGGCCTGACCGCCCTGCTCGACCACCCGTAGATCGGGTCAGTGGCAGGCGGGGACCTCGGCCCGCTGGAGCCGCTCGTCGCCCGGGGGCCAGGGCTCCGCGTCGACGGGGCCCACGACGGGCACCAGTTGGCTCCCCGGCTGGGGCCGACCGAGCAGGTAGCCCTGGACGTGGTCGCAGCCCATCTCCGCCAGCATCTCGAGCTGCTGGTCGGTCTCGACGCCCTCGCCGAGGGCGGCGATGCCCAGCGCGTGGGCCAGGCCGATCACCGAGGCCACGATGGTGCGGTCCTGGGCGTTGGTGGTCATCTGGGCCACGAAGGCGCCGTCCACCTTCAGCAGCTGGACCGGGAAGGCGCTGAGGTAGCTGAGCGAGCAGTACCCGGTGCCGTAGTCGTCGATGGCGAGGCCCACGCCGAGGTCACGCAGCCGGTGCAGGGTCTCGAGGGCACCACGGGGGTCCTCCATGAGCGCCGTCTCGGTCACCTCGAGCATCAGGGAGGCCGCCGGGGCCCCCGACGCGGCGAGGGCGGCGACCACCTCGTCGACCAGGCCCGGGTCGCCCAGCTGGCGGGCCGAGAGGTTGACCGAGAGCGCCAGGTCGCGGCCGGCGGCGTGCCAACGGGCCAGCTCCAGGCAGGCGGTCTCGAGGATGCGCGCCCCGAGCGGGATGATCAGGCCCGTCTCCTCGGCCACCGCGATCACGTCGACCGGGCCCACCAGCGTGCCGTCGGGGGCCCGCCAGCGCAGGAGGGCCTCGGCCCCGCGGAGCTGCGGGCCGTCCTCGGTCATCCGCCAGAGCGGCTGGTAGTGCAGCACCACCGGGCCGTGGGCGAGGACGTCGTTGATCGACTGCTCGAGCTGGAGGCGCTGTTCGGCCACCAACCGGAGGCGCTCGTCGAAGATCTCCACCAGCCCCCGCCCGCGGGACTTGGCCTCGTACATGGCTGCGTCGGCGTCGGCCACCATCGTCGCCGGGTCGCACGGACCGACCGCCAGGCGCACCCCGATGCTGAAGGTGACCCCCATCTCCACGCCCGCCACCGACAGCGCGGCGCGCAGCCCGCCGGCCACCCGGGCGGCCACCGCCTGGGCGCCGGCCTCGTCGCCGATGCCCTCGCACAGCACCACGAACTCGTCGCCGCCGAAGCGGGCCACCGTCTCGTTCGGGCCGAGGACCTCCAGCAGCCGGGAGGCCACCTCGCGCAGCACCTCGTCGCCGCGGTCGTGGCCGAGCGAGTCGTTGATGTGCTTGAACCCGTCGAGGTCGCAGAAGAGCACGGCGACCTCCTCGCCCACCTCCAGCGCACCCAGCCGGTCCAGCACCACGGACCGGTTCGGCAGGCCGGTGAGCGAGTCGTGCACGGCCTGGTGGCTGAGCGCCTCCTCGGCCAGGTGGCGGTCGGTCGTGTCCCGGGCGTTGATGACCACGCCGCGGATGGACGGGTCCGACAGCAGGTCGGCAGCCATGGCGTCGATCCACCGCCAGTCACCGCTGTGGGCGTCGCGGACGCGCAGCTCGGTGTGGCCCGACCCGGTCTTGAACACGTCGAGGTTGGCCCCCCGCAGCAGGTGGTGGTCGTCGGGGTGCACCAGGGAGGCGAGGGTGGCGCCGGCCACGTCCTCGACCCGATAGCCGAGGATGCGCTCCACCGACGGGCTCACGTACGTCAGCCGGGCTCGCCCGTTGGTCACCAGCACCAGGTCGCTGGAGTTGCGCACCAGGGCCTCGTAGTGCCGGTCCGTGGACTTGATGGCCTCGGCCAGGCCGACGTTCTCGGTGATGGTGAGGACCTGGCGGGCCGCCAGCAGGCCCACCAGGAACACGGTCGGCAGGATCAGCTCGGGCCCGACCTCCCCCGTCAGCCTCCCGGTGAGCGCGCCGATGACCACGGCGACCGCCACGGGCGAGTAGACGAGCAGCGTGCCCCGGACCGAGGGCGCCGCGGCGTCCGCCCGCACCCGCACGTCCTCGTCGCCCCCGCAGAGGTGGGCGGCGGCGCCCATCAGGCACAAGCCCGTGAGCCAGAGGGCGTCGAGCGGGCCACCGGTGCGGTAGGTGCCGTCCAGCTGCCCCCAGGTGAACACCGCCGTGCAGAGCGCGATCACGACCTGACCGAGCGTGAGCAGCCGGAACACCATGCGCCGGCCGGGCCCGATGCTGCCGAACATCATCAGCACCACGCTGGCGACCACGCCGCACCCGATCGGGTACGCCAGCGCGAGCGCCCGCTCGACATCGGACGTGTCCCGGGCGGCGGCCTGGTCCATGAGGAGCAACCAGGCGCCGACGAAGGTGCCGGTGGCGGCGATGAGGCCGTCGGTCAGCCGGCGCAGCCGGGCCGCCACGTTGCCCGCCCCCACCGAGAAGCTCAGCACGCCGATCGCGGCGAGTGGGAGGGAGAGGACGAAGCCCACGTCGGCGAGCGAGGGGAACGGGGCGGTCTGGCCCTGGACCTCCTCGTGGTAGGTCCACAGGACCTGGCTCGCGCACCACAGGCCCATCGACGCGGCGAGCAGGGCCCACGCCCGCCGGCCGGGGCCCTCGCACCGACGGGCGGCGCCGGCCATCAGGAGCGTGATCGCGCCCGCCACGACGGTGAAGGCCACGTTGACGGCGCGTCGGGCCACCTCCTCGCCGCCGAGATCGAACTGCAGGAGGGCCAGGAAGGTGATCGAGATCGCCGCGACGACCAGCAGGGGGCCCCGAGCGGTGTCGCCCCGTCGACCGGGCCTGGCGTGTTCCACCGCGAAACGGTCGGCGGCCGGAGACAGAACGTGAGGACACGACCTCGCTGAGCGCGGACTTCACCCGTTGGCATGGCGCGTGGCGGCCGGGGCGCCGATCGGACGGGGCGAGGGCGCGGGGGCGGCCACGGGCCGTACGATCCGGACATGTCGGATGGACGGAGCTGAGGTGGCGACCCGCCGCTCCCGAGCCCTCGCCGACACCCGGAGCGCCGTCGCCCACCTCGTGCGGCGGGCCGCCTTCGGGGCCCCGCCCGAGGAGATCGACGCCCTCGCCGCCGCGGGCTACGAGGCCGCCGTCGAGACGCTGTGCGACCTCGCCCGACCCGATCCGGCCGCCGACGCGGTGCCCCCACCCACCTTCGCACCCGCCACCCCTGCCGCCGCCGACGACCCCGTGGCCCGCCAGGAGCGCGCCCGCCGCGTCGCCACCGAGCGGCGAGCCCTGCAGCTGTGGTGGGTCCGGCGCATGGTGGCCGCCGATCGGCCGACGCACGAGAAGCTCACCTTCCTCTGGCACGACCACTTCGCCACCAGCATCGACAAGGTGCGGGGGGCCGAGCGCATGCACCGCCAGCACCGGACCCTCCACGACCTGGGGCCGGGCCCGTTCGACCGCCTGGTGCACGCCATGGCGCGGGACCCGGCGATGCTGGTGTGGCTCGACGGCCGCGACAACCGCGCCGGCGCGCCCAACGAGAACTTCGCCCGGGAGCTGCTGGAGCTCTTCACCCTCGGCACGGGTGGCCACGGCCACGACCGCCACGACCGCCAGCCCTACACCGAGGCCGACGTGGCCGACGCCGCCCGAGCCCTCACGGGCTGGGCGATCGGCCCGGGCGACGAGGGCGTGCTCGACCCCGGGCGCCACGACCACGGCACCAAGACCGTGCTGGGCACCACCGGCGCGCTGGGCCTCGACGAGGTCGTCGCCGCGGCCACCCGGCACCCGGCGTGCGCCCCCCACGTGGTCGCCCGCATCTGGAGCCGCCTCGCCCGACCGGCCGGGCCCGACGACCCGGTGGTGCAGGAGCTGGCCGACGGGTTCGCCCGCGACCTCGATGCCACCTCGCTCCTGCGGCGGATCCTCCTGCACCCCGACTTCCTGGCCCCGGCCACCCGCGCCGCGCTGGTGAAGACGCCGGTGGACCTGGTGGTGGGCACCGCCCGGACGCTCGGCACCACGCCCGACGAGACCACGATGACCCTGCTCGTCGGCCTCGGCCAGGTGCCGTTCGCGCCGCCCGACGTGGCCGGGTGGCCGGCCAACGAGGCCTGGCTCTCCACCGAGACGGCGCGGGTGCGCCTGCGGCTGGCCGCGTCGGTGTCGGCCCAGGTGGCCTCCGAGGAGCTCGTGGGCCCGCCGGCCGAGCGGCCGACCACCCTCGCCCGGCTGCTGGGGATCGACCGGTTCGGCCCGGCCAGCGCTGCGGCGCTGCGCGCCGCCCCCGGGCCTCGGGCGGCGCTCACCCTCGCGCTGGCGTCCCCCGAGCACGTGGTGGCGTGATGACCACTCCCCTGGACCGTCGTCGCTTCCTCCAGGGCGCCGCCGCCCTCGGCGCCGCGGCGGCGCTCGGCGCCTGCACCACCGATGGTGACGACCGCGGCTCCCGCCCGGGCGGGCAGGTCACGCCCACCACGACCGCGCCCCGGGCCCCACGAGCGGAGGGCATCCTCGTCCTGCTCACCCTCTACGGCGGCAACGACGCCTTGAACACGGTGGTCCCCGTCGAGGACCCCCGCTACCGCGCGCTCCGCGGCGCCCTGGCCCTCGACCCGGCCGCCACCCACGACGTCGGCGAGGGGTTCGCCCTCCACCCGGCGCTCGAGCGCACCAAGGCGCTGTGGGACGACGACCGGCTGGCCATCGTCCACGGCGTGGGCTTCGACGGCCTCGACCGCAGCCACTTCCACTGCATGGACGTCTGGCAGGCGGGCCGGACCGACGACCTCACCACGGGGTGGATGGGCCGCTGGCTCGACGCCGTGGGGACCGATCCGCTCGATGCCCTGGTGGTGGGCCACCCCCTGCCGCTCCTGGCCCGCGGCCGGCGCCGCTCCGCCGGGGCCATCCCCGCCGGGCCGTTCGAGCTGGGCGGCGGCGATGCCCTGCACGACCTGGTCGCCCGGATGTCCGGCGACTCGCTGGGCCGCTCGGCGCTCGCCGACGCGGTGGCCCGTTCCACGTCGGACCTCTACGACGTGGCCGCCACCGTGTCACCGCACCTCGCCGACCGCCAGCCGGCGACCACGCTGGCCGGCCGCCTGGCGATCGTGGCCGACCTCATCGCCGCCGACCTCCCCACCCGGGCCTACGCCGTGGAGCTCAGGGGGTTCGACACCCACGCGTCGCAGGCCGAGGTCCACCACGGCCTCCTGGCCGAGGTCGACGGCGCCCTGGGCACCTTCCTCGACCTCGTCGCCGGCGAACGCGTGACCGTCGTCGTCTCCAGCGAGTTCGGCCGGCGGGTGGCGGCCAACGACAGCGGCGGCACCGACCACGGGGGCGCCGGCACGGTGCTGCTGGCGGGCACGGTCCGCGCCGGCCACCACGGCGATCCGCCACCGCTCGACGACCTGGTCGCCGGCGACCTCCGGACCACCGTGGACCACCGCTCCGTCCATGGTGCGGTGCTGGAGGACGTCCTCGGCATCGCCTCGGCCGACGTGCTCGGCTCGGATGCCCCGGAGCCGCTGCGCTTGGTGTGAGCCCGTGGCGCGGCCTCGGGCCCGCTCCCCCGGCGGGCCCGATCCGTCACCCCGACGGGGTCAGGAGGTGGCGGCGTCGAGCAGGCGGTGCTGGTCGTCGTCGCCGCCGAGCTCCCAGACCATGACCCCGCCGAGGCCCCGGCTGCGGGCGAAGGCCGCCTTGGCCCGCACCGACGTCGGGTCGTCGTAGGTGATGAAGATGCCGGTGGCGGGGTCGTAGAGGTACGGCACCTGGGCGACGGTGCTGCGGTAGCGGGGCATCGTGGCGATCTCGTCGGCCAGGAGGTCCCGGTAGTTCCACAGGCCGGGCTCGCTGGGGCCCATCGGCACCCCGCTGGCGGGCTGGAACAGGCCGTTGCCGGCCGAGCCGACGCCCGACCAGCCCCGCCCGTAGAAGGGGATGCCGAGGTTGATCTTGGCGGCCGGCACGCCGCGGGCCCGGTACAGGTCCACCGTGGCGCTGGCGGTCAGCGACGGGGTCGGATCGCCGGGGGCCGAGGCGATCGGCGCGTTGAGCCCGGTGATCTGCTCCCAGGACCCGTGGTAGTCGTAGGTCATCACGTTGAGGAAGTCGGCGGCCGCCGCCACCTGGTCGATCTCGAAGTTGTCCAGATGCCACGCCGACGCCGGCGTGGCCGCGCTGAGGAGGTAGCGGCGACCGGCGGCGGTGCCCCGGACATCGAGCTCCTGGCGCAGGGCCCGCATGAGGAGGGTCAGGTTGCGCTCGTCCTCGGGGCGCCCGCCCGCGGCCCCGCCCCCCACCGGGTACTCCCAGTCGATGTCGATCCCGTCGAGGCCGTAGCGCTGCACGAAGTCGGCGCACGACGTCGCGAACCCGCGACGGGAGGCGTCGGTGGCCGCCGCCGCGGAGAAGCCGCCCGACGAGCTCGCCCCACCCACCGCGATCAGCGTCTTGAGGTGGGGGTGCTGCGCCTTGAGGAGCTGGAGCTGGCGGAGGTTGCCCTTGAACGGGGCGGCGGCGGGGTCGCCGGGGAACGGCTTCTGCACGTCGGCCCAGGGATCGCCGAGCACGCAGCCGCCGTCGCGCACGTCGGCGAACGCGTAGTTGACGTGGGTCAGCTTGGCGGCGGGGATGGCGGCCACCTGGTAGTTCCGCTCGTAGATGCTCCACGACGAGTAGTAGCCAACCGCTCGCCGAGCCGGTGTGGTGGGCGGCGCGGTGGTCGTGGTGGTCGGCGTGGGGCTCACCGGTTCGCAGGCGGTCACGGCCAGCAGCGCCACGAGGGCGGCACCGAGCGCCAGCGGCCGGGCGCGGCGGGAGCGGTGAGCGAGCTGGCGGTGGGGGGCGGTGCCGGTGGGAGCGTTCCGGCGCGGGGGGAGGAGATCCGTCACCCCCTCTCAACGGCACGTTCGCGACGGCGCTGAACCCGCCGTTCAGGTGATCGGCCCCCGAACGGCGCCGGCCGGCAGGCCACGACGGTCAGCGGAGGGCTTGGAGGGCGGCCAGGGCAGCCACCGACAGCTGGCGCTTGGCCGCCTCGGGCGAGGTGCTGGTGGCACCGCGCAGCCACGACCCCGCCCAGTGCCGGCAGGGGCCGAACACCACCGCCCACCGCAGCGCCGGCTCGACATCGGGCAGCTCCCCCGCCGCGACCCGGTCCGCCACCCACTGGGCCGCCCGCTCGTGCACCGCCCGGTTGAGCGAGTCGATCGTGGCCTCGTCGTCCTCGAGGAAGGGGGCGTGGCGCATGGTGAACAGGAACCCGGCCAGCGCCGGGTTGGCCACCACCCAGTCGATGTACGACGCCACCTGGGCGGCGATCCCCGTCCGAGCGGTGCGGGTGCGGAGCAGCGCCGTGAGCCCCGCCTCCTGGGTCTGGCGGATGCCCTCCAGGTACAGGCTGGCGGCGATGCGCTCCTTCGATCCGAAGTGGTGGTAGATGCTGCCCGTGCTCGCCCCGGCCGCGGCACGGATGTCGGCCAACGTGGTGTGCTCGTAGCCGACGGTGGAGAAGCACTCGAGCGCCGCGTCGAGGATCGCCTGGCGGCGCCGGCGGGACGCCTCGGCCCGCGGCCGGAGCTCGGCCCGCCCCGCGAGGTCGCTCGGTTGCTCGGTCATGGTGTCGCCAGCGTAGGTCCTCCGACCCGACCGGAACACTTGACTAGAAGATTGTTCTAGAACCATGATCCAACACATGCGACAGCTCACCGGTACGGCACCCGGCACCGTGGCCTGGCGGGAGGTCCCCGAACCGGTCCTCCTCGCCCCCACCGACGCGCTCGTCCGGCCCATCGCCGTGGCCCGCTGCGAGATCGATCCCCTCCTCGTGCTGCTCGGCCCCACCGGGCCCGACGGGTTCGCCCTCGGGCACGAGGCCGTCGTGGAGATCGTCGCGGTGGGCGACGAGGTCACGGGGACGCTGCCGGGCACCCTCGCCCTCCCCTCGTTCCAGGTGAGCTGCGGTCGGTGCCCGACCTGTCGCCGGGGCCACACGGCCAACTGCGACGAGCACCCGGTGCTGTCGGACTTCGGCATGCAGCCGCTGTCGGGCATCGAGTACGGCGGCATGCTGTCGGACCTGGTGCGGATCCCGCACGCCGCAGCGATGCTCACGCCCCTGCCGCCGGGCCTGGACCCGATCTCGGTGGCCAGCGTGCCCGACAACGTGGTCGACGGCTACCGCGCCGTGGCCGAGCACCTCCGGGCCCGCCCGGGGGCCGACGTGCTCGTGGCCTGCCACGGGACGCCGAGCATCGGCCTCTACGCGGCCCAGGCGGCCATCGCCCTGGGGGCCGCCTCCACCACCGTCGCGAGCGATGACGACGCGGTGCTGGCCCTGGCCGGGGCGATCGGTGCCGAGGTGTTGCGCCCCGCCTCCGCCGGGCGCCCGGGCCGCTGGCCGATCGTGGTCGACTGCGGGACCGACCCCGCCGGGCTGCACTGGGCGATCCGCGCCACCGAGCCGGAGGGCGTCCTCCACAGCGTCTCGTACTACGCCGCCGAGCCCACCGTGGCCCTGCCCCTCGGCCGCCTCTACACGCTCGGGATCGACTTCCGGATCGGACGGGCCCACTCGGCCGCGCTGGTCCCCGAGGTGCTCGCCCTGGTGGCGGCGGGCCGCCTGGACCCGTCGGCGATCACCACGCGGGTCATCGACTGGGAGGAGGCGCCGGAGCGCTTCACCGAGCCCGCGGTGAAGCTGGTGGTGTCCCGCGCCGCCACCACCACCACCACCACCCCCACCGCCGTCGCCGCCGCCACCCACCTCGTGCCCACCGACCCCACCCACGGAGCCCCGCCATGACCCTGCTCACCACGGCCCTCGACGACGGCGTCGCCACCATCACCATGGACGACGGCCGGGCCAACGCCCTGTCCCCCACCCTCCTCACCGAGCTCGAGGACGCCCTCGACCGGGCCGAGGCCGACGACGTGGCGGCCGTCGTGCTGGCCGGCCGGCCCGGGCGCTTCTCGGCCGGCTTCGACCTGGCCGTGCTCGGAGCGGGCGGGCCGGAGGCCGAGGACATGCTCCGCCGCGGCTTCGAACTGGCCGAGCGCCTGCTCCGCTCCCCCGTCCCGGTCGTCATGGCCTGCACCGGCCACGCCGTCGCCATGGGCTCGTTCCTCCTCTGCTCGGGCGACCACCGGGTGGCGGCTGCCGGCGCCTTCAAGATCCAGGCCAACGAGGTGGCCATCGGCCTCACCATGCCGATCCCGGCGCTGGAGATCCTGCGCTACCGGCTGACCCCTTCGGCGTTCGATCGGGCCGTGGGGCTGGCCGAGGCCTTCGACCCCGCCGGCGCGCTGGCGGCCGGGTTCGTCGACGTGGTGGTCCAGCCCGACGAGGTGGTGGCCACCGCCCAGGCCGTCGCCCGCTCCTTCGCCGGCCTGGACCGGCGGGCCCACCTCGGCACCAAGCTGCGCGCTCGCGCCGCCCTGCTCCAGGCGGTCGACGCCGGCATCGGCGCCGAGTTCGGTCGCACCGCTCAGCGAGCGGGGGCCGGCACCGACTCCATGGACGACACGCGCGCCAGGAAGTGATCGATGCGCAGGTCCTGGATGCAGCCGTGGAACTGTCGGGCGTCGGCGGTGTCGAGGTCGGGGACGAGCAGGAACCGGTAGCGGTGGTCGCCCAGCGACTCGAAGCTCCCCGGTGCCAGGCTGGCCGGCACCTCGAGCCGGCACAGGGAGGCGAGCGCCTCGGCCAGCCCGGCCTCGTCCTCCTCGGCGCCGTCGCGGGCGGTGGCCGTGACCTCCACGAGGAGGGCGGTGCCGCGGCGCTCGGGCTCGTGGCGGGTGAGGGTCTTGTCGCGCACCAGGTCGATCCCGGCCACGGCGGCCGCGAGCAGCAGCACCCCCAGCACCGCCCGGGCGGGCGAGGCGGTCACCGCTCGTGGCCCGTCCGGCCGGTGAGGAGGACGAGCAGGTCCTCGCGGTCGGGCCGGTCGAGGTCGGCGGCGAGGAGCACCGCATCCTGGGGCACCAGCCCGTCGGCGGGGAAGGCGATCGCGGACAGCTGACCCGCCAGCCGCCGCTCCAGCGAGGCGGTCATCGTCCGCCCGGCCACCCGGTCCACCACCCAGAGGATGGCGGAGAGGATGACGCCACCGCCGAGGATCATGGTGACGAACACGTGCAGCTGGGTGGTGTGTTCGCGCAGCCAGTCGAAGCGGTCGGGCGTCGGCCGGGTCTCGGCCAACCGCGACCGGACCCGGGGGTCCCCCGGTTCGAGGCGGCCCACCCGCTCCGCCAGGTCCTGGAGCCGGGCCGTGAGCAGGACCGCCACCAGGGCCACCTCGGCCACCACGAACGCCATGGTCATCCACAGCGCTCGCGTCCACTCCCACCGGTAGAGGGCCAACATGGCCCACGCGCCCGACAGGGCGAGGGTGAGCCCCAACGTGGTGGTGATGAGCTTCCTCACGACGCCTCCTCGATCGGCCGGACCGTGCCGGCGCTGCCGTCCACCGTCACCTGCTGCCCCTCACGGAACCGGGTGGTGGCGCCCCGGAACCCCACGACGCAGGGGATGCCGGCCTCTCGGGCCAGGATGGCGAGGTGGGCCAGCGGGCTCCCCGACTCGGCCACCAGCGCGGCCAGGCGGCCCAGCCCGGGCGCCAGGTCCGGACGGAGGTCGCGGACCACGAGCACCGAGCCGGCCCGGGCGCCGTCGGGGGCGAAGGTCACCGGGCCCTGCGCCACTCCTGGGCCGGCGGGCGTGCCGGATCCCCGGTCGGGCTCGTCGAGCGCCACGTCGCGCCCGGCGGCGTCGAGGCGGAACCGGGTGGGCGGGTGCGTGGTCCGGGGCCGTCGAGGGTGGTCGGGGGGCGCGTCGCTCGCCGCCGGGGCGGGACGGCCGGTGACCAGGCCGATGAGGTCGTCGAGGCGCAGCGCCGCCACGGCCTCCGGCGCCGGCAGGTCGCCGCGCTCGGCGAGGCGGGCGCCCAGCTCCCGCACGGCGCGGGCGGTGAGCTCGTGGACCCAGCGGACGCGCAGCCGCAGGGCCTCCCGGAGCGTGGCGCTGGGTCGGTCGGTCACCTCGCTCGGGAGGTCGGGCACGTCGGACACGTGGCGCGGGAGGGCCACCCCGCCGATCCGGGGGCCGGTCAGGGCGAGGACGACGGGGCTGCGGACGATGATCTCGTCGTCGTCGAGCCCCTCGGCCCGGCCGGCCGACAGGGCGCGCAGCGCCACCGACACCCCGGTGAGCCGAGCGGGCTCGCCAGCCGCCAGCAGGCCCGTGAGGATCTCGTGGGCGTGCAGCGCCCGGAGCCCCTCGTGGCACCGCTGCAGCAGGCCCACCAGCTGTCGGTCGCTCAGAGCGGACAGGGGCCCCACCTCGGCCATGGCGTCGTCGGCGCGGACCACCAGGTCGGCGGCGAGGGCGGGCAGCGCCGCTCGGAGCCGGCCGACGCGCCACGCGGCCCGGGTCCGGCGGAGCGCGGGTCGCAGGTCGAGCCGGGGGCGCCAGGATCGGCCCGGGGCGTCCGGGTCGACGAGGTCGAGGTCGACGGCCACCCAGCCGTCGACCTCGATGACCACGGGCCGTCGCCGCAGGGTGCGCGCCGGTGCGAGCGCCGCCAGGCCGAGGGCCTCACGCATCGCCTCGGCGAGGGGCGGCACCCAAAGGTCGACCTCCAGCGGCCCCAACGGGTCCGGGAAGGTCTCGGCCACGGGGCCCGTGCCGTAGACGGGCCCGGTGGGCGCGCCCCGGACCTCGGTGGTCACCGGTCTCGACTGCAGCAGGTGGAGGGTGCCGTGCCGGTCGAAGAGGAACTCCACGTCCTGGGGACCGCCGAACTCGATCCCGAGCCGGTCCACCAGCTCGGCCAGCGCCCGGCACCGTGCCGCGTCGAGCGCCGAGCCGGGGCCGCCGGCTCCGGTCCGGTGCAGTACGCGGCCCCGCTCGTCGAGCAGGTGCCGCACGCCCTCCACCGAGCCGTCGACCACGACGCCCGGGCCCTGGTCCGAGACGACCGCCAGCTTGCGATCCGACCGTCCGGTGAGCGGGTCGATCCCGAAGCAGACCCCGCCCACCGAGGCCACCACCATGGGCTGCACGAGGACGGCGACCTGCGGGACCCGGTCGAGGCCGGCGGCGCGGGCGACCGCCTGCCCCGAGGCCGCCACCGCCCCGATGGCGCCGACCAGCTCGTGGTCGTCGGCGATGTCGGCGACGGTGGCGAACTGCCCGGCCATCGACGCGTCGGCGCCGTCCTCCATCGGTGACGACGAGCGGGCGATCAGCGGGCCGGCGCCCAGCGCCCGGCGGATGGCGGCGATCGTCGGCGACGACGGGTCCAACGGGGTCGAGCTGCGGCCGACGGGCACCACCACGCCGGGCAGCACGGGCAGGCCCAGGCGGACCGCCCGGGCCAGCGCCGCCGCCTTCCCCCCGACCCGGGCGGGGTCGACGGCCTGCTCGTGGTCGAGGGCCACGACCAGCGGGTCCTCCAGGGGCGTCGGGCGGCCGTGGCGGTCCGTGTCCCCGATCACCGGGGCCCCCGCGGGCCCGGTCTGCGGCCGCCGCGACGCGCGTCCATGCTGGTCTCACTACACCTCCGGCGCCCGCCTGGCGAGCGAGTTGGCGCGAGCGCCGGGGCCGGTCGCGGGCGCGGTGACGCCGCGGGAGGACCCCGGTACCGTGGTTCGCGGTCCTTCGATGAGGAGCCGCCCCCCGTGCCGAAGCTCTCGCGACGTCAGTTCCTGGCCACCGGCCTCGGCGCGGCCGGCGCGCTCGGTGCCGGCGGGGCCATCACCCAGGCCTGGACCCTGCTCTCCCGCGAAGACCTGATCCCGGGGGCGGCACCCGACCTCCGGCTCCCGCCGCACGCCTGGCACACCACCGACGACCGCCTCTCCTTCGCCGCCATCGGCGACAACGGCACCGGCGGGCGCCAGGCCATGGCCGTGGCCGAGCAGATGGCCCGCACCTACCGGTCCGAGCCGTTCGGGCACGTCCTCCTGCTGGGCGACATCTGCTACTACGGCTCGGTCGAGGACCGCTTCGACGACGTCTTCATCCGGCCGATGACCCCGCTGATCGACGCCGGCGTGACCTTCGAGCTCACCGTGGGCAACCACGAGAACGGCCTCTACCGGGGCGACCCGGCGCTCGCCGAGGTCGAGGCGGAGCTCGCCCGCCTCGGCACCCCGGCTCGCCACTTCACCTCCAGCCGGGGGCCGGTCGACTTCTTCTTCCTCGACTCCAGCGCCCCCGGGGCGTTCACCGACACCGGTGAGGCGCAGCTCGCCTGGCTCGACGACGCCCTGGCCCAGGCCACCCGACCGTGGCGCGTCGTGGCCCTGCACCACCCCCCGTACTCGTCGGGTCGCCACGGCTCCACCAGCCGGCTGCGCCAGACCCTCGAGCCCGTCCTGCGCCGTCACCGCGTCGACCTCGTGCTCTCCGGCCACGACCACCACTACGAGCGCACCGTCCCGATCCACGGCATCACCTACGTGATCAGCGGCGCCGGCTCCAAGACCACCAAGGTCCGCCCGACGTCGATCACGGCCGTCGCCGCCTCCACCCTCGAGTTCCTCAAGATCGATGTCGACGGCGACCGCCTGCGCGGGCGCGCCATCCGCCCCGGCGGGACGATCCTCGACCGCTTCGAGCTGCGCGCCCGGTCGGGCCGATGATCGCCCGCACCGCCGCCACCTTCGGTGCCGTCCTCCTGGCCGGGCTCGACACGGCCGTGGTGATGGCGCCGGCCGCGGTGCTCACCCTCACGGCCCACAAGGGCGGCCTGCCCACCACCGAGGGGCTCGACCTCCTCGCCGCCAGCGCCGTGGTGGGACTCGTCCACGGCCGGGTGGTCTGGAACCGGCTGCGAGACGAGGTCACCCACGCCCATCGCCTCGCCGACGTCTGGATCGCCGCGTTCGACTCGCTCGTGGTCCTCGCCCTCGGCGCCACCCTCCTGCTGCTGTTCATCCTGGGTGGCTTCGCCGAGCAGCACGCCGCCCTCCTCAACCAGGGCTGGCCGATCCTCGGCCTCTGGATCGGCATCCAGCTCCTCGCGGTGGCCATCGCCGAGCTGAGCGGCCGGTGGGTCTTCAGCTGGCTGGAGCCCCGCCGGCCGACCGACGGCCACGGCACGGGCGCGCCGCCGGGCGGCGTGGAGCGGCGTCGGACGGTCGAGGCCGCTCCCCGCTGACGGGAGGCGGATCACCCGGCAGGGCCGGCGGGCGTGACGTACCCTCCCCGGAACGGGACATCCCTCCAGCTCGGCGGCGCGGACGTGGGAACGGCGATGACAGCAGGCGGTGCTCCACGGCGCGGGTCGCGATGTTGACGTTCGCGCTCGCGGCCGGGCCCGACATCCCCCGCCGGGTCGTGGCGGCGCTCGCCGACCCGTGCCCGCCGGACCTGCCCATGCGCGTCGCCAGCCACCTCTGCTGGAGCAACCCCGACGGGACGGTGCTCGTGGGGGCGTGGCAGGACGACGTGGAGCTGGGCATGGGCAGTCGGTGGCACGACGGCGCCGAGGGCCCCACGCTCTACGCCGGCCAGCTCTGGCCGCGTGGCCGGCCGTGGGGCCCGGGGGCGTCGTGGTCGTCCCGGCTCGATGCCCACCTCCGTCGGCACCCGGGCACCGACGTCACCGCCGACCTCCGCGGCATCTACACGCTCGTCCACCTCGACGCCGAGGGGCGGGGCGTGGTCACCAGCGACCCGCTCGGCACCCACATCCTCTACCGGGCCGAGGCCGGGAGCACCGTGATCCTCTCCCCCCGGTCCCGCCTGGCGGCGCGCCTGGCCGGCTCCGCCGCCCGCGACCTCCTCGGCGCCGGGTGGCTGGCGTTCTGCGGCTTCCCGGTGGGCCCTCGGACCGGGTTCACCGCCGTGGAGGCGGTGCCGATGGGCGTGCAGGCCGACGTGTCCCCCACGGGCGTCGTCCTCCGCCCGACCACCCCGCCGTGGCGCGCCGCGTGCCCCGCCGACCGTGACGTGCTCGCCGACGAGACCTACGCCGACGTCACCGGCGCCGTGCACGCCGCGCTCGACCACCCCGTGCCGCGCCGGGTGGTGGAGCTCACCGGCGGGCGCGACTCCCGGCTGATCCTCGCCGTGCTGCTCGACGAGGGGATCGCCGACCGCTTCGAGTACCGCACCCTCGGCGCGCCGGACCTCCCCGACGTGGTGACGGCCCGTCGGCTGGCCGACCGGTTCGGGCTCCACCACGAGCGGGGCCACGACCCGGTCCACCAGGAGCGCACCACCGAGCGACGCGCCCACCTCCGGGCAGCCCACCCGGACCGACCGCTCCGGGAGCTGGAGCTGCGCCTGAACGTGGGGTGGTGGTCCTGCGCCCGCAACGCGTGGGAGATCGAGCCGGCCGCGCCCCCCTGCGGGGACCGCGTGACGCTCAACGGCCAATACGGGGAGGCGATCTCGCTCAACTTCGCCCTGACCACCGACATCCGCACCCACGCCGGCCTGCGCGAGACCCTGCTCGCCCGTTCCAAGTACGGCGTGGCCGGGATCGTGCGCCCCGACGTCCTCGAGCAGTACCGCACCGATCTCCTCGCCGCCGCCTACGACGGCTTCACCACCGAGGACGAGCCCTACGACGTCTTCGACGCCTTCTTCCTGCGCCACCGGGTGCGCCGGTGGTTCGGCACCACCCAGGAGGCCGACCCCTTCACCCGCGTGCTGCCGCTCCACACCCCCGCCGGCGTCCGGCTGACCTTCGCGCTCGACCTCCAGGACCGTCACCTGAGCTGGGCGAGCCGGGAGCTGTACCGCCGGGCGTCCTCCACCCTCGGCGATGAACCGTTCACCAGCTCCCCCTGGCGCACCCGGCCGGTGCCGCCCCGCGAGCCGGAGCCCCCGAGACCGCCGCCCCTCCCCCGGGTGACGGACCGGGTCCGCCGGGTCCACCGGCCGGGGCGGCTCCGCCGGGCGGCCCTCGAGCGGCGCCGGGCCTTCGAGGCGGCCGACGTGGCGCTCATGCGCCGCTACCTCCTCGATGCCCCGGGCTCCCCGGTGGCCGACCTGCTGGACCGTGCCTCGGTGGCGCGGTCGCTCGACCGGTTCCCTCGGCTCGGTCAGTCGTCCCAGAAGCAGCTCTACGGCGCGCTGAGCGCAGCCATCTGGCTGACGGGCGACGAGATCGTGCTCCCGCCGACCTGAACGACGAGGCCCGGCTCTCGGCCCGTTCCCAGGAACCTCCCAGGTTGGGCCACCATGCTGGGTGCATGGCCGGAGAACAGCTGCTCCTCGTGGATGACGAGGAGAACCTGCGGACGATGCTCGAGGCGGCGCTCCGCCACCACGGGTTCGAGGTGGCCACGGCGTCGAACGGGCGAGACGCCCTGGAGGCCGCCGCCGACGTGCGGCCCGACCTCATCGTGCTCGACGTGATGATGCCCGACCTCGACGGGTTCGAGGTGTGCCGGCGGCTGCGGGCGGAGGGGAACCACACCCCGGTGCTCTTCCTGACGGCTCGCGACGGCACCGAGGACAAGGTCCGCGGCCTGACGCTCGGTGGGGACGACTACCTCGTGAAGCCGTTCAGCCTCGAGGAGCTCGTGGCCCGGGCGCGGGCCCTCCTGCGGCGGGCCAGCCTGACCAAGGCCGACGACGACGTGCTCCGGTGCGCGGACCTCGAGCTCGACGACGACGCCCACCGGGTGCGGCGCGCCGGCGCCGACGTGGCCCTCTCCCCCACCGAGTACAACCTCCTGCGGTACCTCCTCGTGAACAAGGGACGGGTGCTGTCGAAGCCGCAGATCCTCGACCACGTCTGGCAGTACGACTTCGACGGCGACGGGGGCGTGGTGGAGACCTACATCGGCTACCTCCGTCGCAAGCTCGACGCCGGGGAGCCCAAGCTGATCCACACCATCCGTGGGGTCGGCTACACCCTGCGGGAGCCCTGACGCGGTGACGCTCCGGGCCCGGGTGATCGCCGCGATCGGCGTGATCGCGCTCGTCCTGCTCGCCGCCCTCGTGGTCCTCACCCGCACCACCGAGGCCAACCTCGTCCGTCAGGTGGACGACCAGCTCGCCGCGGCCGTCCAACCCGTGCGCGACGTCGACACCGACCTCGGCCTCGGCCCCGAGCGCGGCCCAGGAGGCCGACCCGACCTGCTCGATCGCCGCCTCTCCCCAGCGGGCCGGAGCCTCTCGTCCCTCTACGTCGGGGTGGTGCGCGGCGTCGGCACGGTCCGCTCGGACCGGGTCACGACCGTGGTGGCGCCGGGGCTCCGTGGCGACGAGGTGCCCCTCCCGGTGATCGACGCGTCGCAGGCCGTCGTTGCGGCCGGGACCGGACGGCCCTTCACCGTGCGCAGCAGCGAGGGTGACCTCCGCTACCGGATCCGGGCCTACCCCAGCGGCGACGACGGGCCCGTGGTGGTCCTCGGCCTCCCCCTGGACACGGTCGACGACACCGTCGACGACCTGGTGGCCCTCGCGGTCACCGGGGCCGCCGCCGTCCTCGTGGCCTTGGCCCTGGTGGCGTTCTGGGTCATCCGCCTCGGCGTCCGCCCGGTGAAGCAGATGACCGAGACGGCCACCGCCATCGCCGCCGGCGACCTGTCCCGGCGGGTGCCCGACACCGATCCCCGCACCGAGGCCGGCGAGCTGGGGCAGGCCCTCAACCAGATGCTCACCAGCATCGAGGGGTCGTTCGCCGAGCGGCGGGCGGTGGAGGACCGCCTGCGCCGGTTCGTGGCCGATGCCTCCCACGAGCTGCGCACCCCGCTGGCCACCATCCGGGGCTACGCCGAACTGCACCGCGCCGGGGCCCTGCCGGCGGGCGAGGCCCTCGACGACGCCATGCGCCGCACCGAGCAGGAGTCGATCCGCATGGGCGGCCTCGTCGACGACCTCCTCCAGCTGGCCCGCCTGGACCAGCGGCGACCGCTCGACGACGGGACCGTCGACCTGGTGCAGGTGGTGGAGGACGCCGCCGCGGACGCCCGGGCCACCGACCCCGACCGCGCCGTGCGGACGGTCACCACGGCCCCCGTGGTCGTGCGGGGCGACGAGGCAAGGATCCGCCAGGTGGTCGCCAACCTGGTCGGCAACGCCCTCGCCCACACCCCGTCCTCGAGCGCGCTCACCCTCGTCGCCTCGCTCGAGCACGACGTCGGCGTGGTCGAGGTGGCCGACGAGGGCCCCGGCATGACCGAGGAGGTCGCTGCCCGGGCCTTCGAGCGCTTCTACCGTGCCGATCCGTCCCGGTCGCGCCACCGCGGGGGGAGCGGGCTCGGGCTCGCCATCGTGGAGGCCACCGTCGGCGCCCACGGCGGCCGCGCCTCGCTCCGGTCCTCGCCCGCCGAGGGCACCACGGTCCGGGTGGAGCTGCCCACCGGGCCGCCCGCGGCCTGACCGGGCAAGGGGCCACGCGGGCCGCCCGCTCGACCGCCAGGGGCACATCACCCCTCCGTGCAGTCGGTGGCGCACGCTCGGTGGGTAGTTCACCGGAGTCCGCCACTGCTCGCTTCCCGAAAGACCTCCCCGTGCGGCTCCCCCTCAGCTTCACCGCTTCCGGCGCAGACGACCTGGTCGTCCTCCGCCGGTCCCTGGGGGCCGCCCTCAGCGAGGCCGGCCTCGACGGTGGCCCGAGCGACGACGTGGTGGTGATGACGAGCGAGCTGGTGGCCAACGTGCTCACCCACACCCCGGCCCCGGCCCGCATCTGCGTGGAGCTGGCGGGTCGGATGGTGCACGTCAGCGTCTCGGACGTGGTCCACGCCGCTCCCGTGCTGCTCGAACCGGAGCCCACCCGGGTGGGCGGCAACGGCATGCGGATCATCGACGCCCTCGCCGACGAGTGGGGCGTGGTCTTCCACCGGGGCGCCGGCAAGGACGTCTGGTTCGATCGTCGCTGCTAGCTCGCGGTTCGATACGCTCCGCCACCCGTCCGTCCGCCTGCCCGCCCATCCCCCGCCACGCCCGCCGCCCGCACCGGAGGACCCGTGCTCGATCTCCTGACCGACACCGTGGGCGACGTCGCCACCATCCGCCTCGCGGGCGACGTCGACCTGGCCACGGGGCCCCACCTGGCCGACGCGATCGATCAGGCGGTGGCCGGCGGCGCCGCACGGGTGGTCCTCGACTGCCGGGGGCTGGGCTACCTGGACTCCACCGGGCTGCGGGTGCTGGCCGAAGCACCCGAGCACGTGGCGCTCTCGCTCACCAACGTGCCGCCGGGCGTCCGCAAGATCTTCCGCATCGTCGGCATGACGTCGTACCTGGCCGACTGATGGACGTGGTCGAGCGCAGCAACGTGACGGTGCGCGGGCCCGCCGTTGGCCCCGCCATGGTCTTCGCCCACGGCTTCGGGTGCGACCAGCACCTGTGGCGGCTGGTGGCCCCGGCGTTCGAGGACCGGTACCGCACCGTCCTCTACGACCTGGCCGGGTTCGGCGGCTCGCCCGTCTCCAGCTTCGACCCCGAGCGCCACGGCACCCTCCAGGGCTACGCCGACGACCTGCTCGACGTCTGCCGCGCCCTCGACCTGCGCGACGTCACCTTCGTCGGCCACTCGGTCAGCGCCATGATCGGCGTCCGCGCCGCGGTGGAGGAGCCCGACCGCTTCGCCCGCCTCGTCCTGGTCTGCCCGTCGCCCCGCTACCTCGACGACGACGACGGCTACGTCGGCGGGTTCAGCGCCGCCGACATCGACGGGCTCCTCGACTCGCTCGACCGCAACTACCTCGGCTGGTCGAGCGCCATGGCGCCGGTGATCATGGCGAACGAGGACCGGCCGGCCCTCGGCGAGGAGCTCACCAATTCGTTCTGCCGCACCGACCCGCGCGTCGCCAAGGCCTTCGCCCGCGTCACCTTCCTGTCGGACTCGCGCGCCGACCTGCCCCGCGTCCGGGCCCGCTCGCTGGTGCTGCAGTGCGCCCACGACGCCATCGCCCCCACCGTGGTGGGCGAGTACGTGCACGAGCACCTGCCCTCGAGCGAGCTCGTCCTGCTCGACGCCACCGGCCACTGCCCCAACCTCTCCGCCCCCACCGAGACCGTGGCCGCCATCGAGGCGTTCCTCGAAGCCGGGTGAGCGTCGGGGGCGGGAGCGAGGGCGGCGGAGCGGGCGGCGCCGACGGCGGGCCGTCCGAGGCGCCGATCCCCCTGGAGACGGCCGAGGACCTCTACGACCGGGCCCCGTGCGGCTACCTGTCGACCCGACCCGACGGCACGATCGTCCGGCTGAACCGGACCCTGCTCGACTGGACCGGCCACACCGCCGACGAGCTCCTCGGCCGCCGCTTCGTCGACCTCCTGCGCGGCGGGGGGCCGATCTTCCACGAGACGCACTTCCAGCCGCTCCTGCTCATCCAGGGCGAGGTGCGCGAGATCGCCTTCGACCTGACCTGCGCCGACGGGACGGCCCTGCCGGTCCTGGTCAACGCCGTCCTCGTGCGCGACGGGGCGGGTGAGCCCCTCGTGGTCCGCATCGTCGTCTACGACGCCACCGCCCGGCACGGCTACGAGCAGGAGCTGCTCCGGGCCCGCCTGCGCGCCGAGGCATCCGAGCTCCAGCTGCGCGGCGTGGCCGAGACGCTGCAGCGCAGCCTCATGCACGGCACCCTCACCGGCGGCGACGGCTTCACCGTGGAGACCCTCTACCGGCCCGCCGTCGAGTCGCTCGAGGTGGGCGGCGACTGGCACGACGCCTTCGCCCTCCCTGGCGGGGCCACGGTGGCGCTGTCGGTGGGTGACGTGGTGGGTCGGGGCATCCGGGCCGCCTGCGCGATGGGCCAGTTGCGCAGCGCCATCCGAGCCATCGCCACCACCGGCGCGGGCCCGGCCGACACCCTCGACCTGCTCGGCGCCTTCGTCGGGGGCGTCCCCGACGCCAAGGTGGCCACCGTCGCCTACGCCCAGCTCCACGTGGCCACCGGCGAGCTGCGCTACGCCTGCGCCGGCCACCTCCCACCGCTCCTCCTGGCTCCCGGTCGCGACGTGGAGCTCCTGTGGGACGGGCGATCCCGTCCCCTCGGGCTGGGCCCGGCCGCCGGGACGACGGCGGAGGGCGTCGTGGCGATCGCCCCCGGCGCTCGCGTCGTCCTCTACACCGACGGCCTCGTGGAGCGCCGGACGCGCGACATCGACGACTCCCTCGGTCGCCTCACCGAGACCGCCGAGCGCCTGCGGGACCGCCCGCCCCACGAGTTCGTCGCGTCGCTCACCGACGAGCTCCTGGCCGACGAGGACAACCGCGACGACGTGTGCGTGCTCTGCCTCGACCGGTGAGGGCCCGACACCGGTCGGCCCGAGCTCGGATCAGAGCGCGACGCCCTTGAGGGCAGCCGCGAGGGTCAGCCAGACCCCCGCCCAGGCCAGCACCGCCCCCTGCCAGGCGCGGGCCGAGGCGAACCGCCCTCGTCCCCACTCGGTCACCACGAGCGCGGCGGCCACCGACGCGTCGTTGGCGCCGATGACGAACCCCAGCCACCGGTGTCCGGAGCCGCCGGGGATCAGGGCCAGGAAGGGGGTGGGATCGAGCACGGCGCCCAGGGCGTTGGCGGCGTAGAGCGCGGCGAGGCCGGCCACGAGGACCCGGAGCCCGAGGCGGCCGCCGCTGACCGTGGCGACCTCGCCTCGGGCGACCGGCCGGGCGGCGGCGGTCACCGGCGGGCCGAGCGTGGCCACGGGTGCGACGGGTGCGGTGACCGGCACGGCGGCACGCACGGCGACCGGGCCGGTGACGGGGCCGGTGATCATCGTCTGCATGGGGATCCTCGGGGAACGAGCGGCGGGTGCCCCTTCGATCGGCCGTTCTGCGGCCCGCCTTGAGCCGCTCGCCGACATACCACGCAACGTGTTCGGTCTCGCGACGGAGCGCGGTCACCGACCTCGCCTTCGACCCGGGGAGCGCGGACGTGGCCTCCGTCGAGGGTCAGATCTCGGGCAGCAGCACCGGGCCGCGGCGCAGCACCGACTTGATGTCGTCAGCCCCGGCCGGCCGCCCCAGGAGGTACCCCTGCCCCCGGGTGCACCCCAGCTCGATCAGCCGGTGGAGCTGCTCGGGGGTCTCGATGCCCTCGGCGATGGGCCCGTCGAGCGACAGCGTGCCCGCCAGGTCGATGACCCCGCTCACCAGGGCCGCGCCCCGCGGCCCGAGCTCGAGGCCGACCACGAACGAGCGGTCGATCTTGTACACGTCGAACGGGAACCGGGCGAGGTTCGACAGCGACGACTGGCCCACGCCGAAGTCGTCGAGCGCCACCGTGACGCCCAGCTCCCGGAGGGCGTGCAGGCACGCCGCCGCGCCGGCCGGGTCGTGCACCAGCGCGGTCTCGGTGACCTCCAGCATGAGGTTCGCCGGGGCGATGCCGTGCCGGTCGAGCGTCGCCCGCACCACGGCCACCAGGTCGTCGCACTCGAGGTGATCGGCCGACAGGTTCACCGAGACGTGGAACCCCTCGTCGACCACGTCGGTCCGACGCCACTCGGCGAGCTGCGCGCACGCCTGGGCGAGGATGGCGCGGTCGATGGCCACGATGGCACCCGTGCGCTCGGCATCGGGGATGAACTCGGCCGGGAGGGTCAGCGAGCCGTCGGGCGCCCGCCACCGGGCCAGGGCCTCGACGCCCTCGACGCGACCGGTGAGGGTGCTGACGATGGGCTGGTAGACGGGGACGATGTCACCGCCATCGATCGCCTGGTCCACGCGGTGGCGGTTGCGGCTGTCCTCGAGGCGCTGGTGGGTGGCGGCCAGCGACCGGGCGTGCAACGCGGCGGTCAGGTGGCCGACCACGAGGAAGATGAGCAGCCGGCCCGTCCAGTTGCCGAGGCTCTGGGGGGACCCGTCGGCCACGTCGAGGGCGAGGAGCGGTCCGCACACCACGCCGGCCACCACGGCCGACACGGTGGCGCCCCGGCCGCCGAAACGCCCGGCGGCCAGCACCACCGGGATGTGGAACAGCTGCGGCCCCACCGTCTTCGAGCCACCGAGGACGTAGGACCCGGCCCACGAGGCGGCGATCAGGACCACGACGAGCGCGCCCGTGGCCGTGGCGTTCCATCCGGTGACCGTGGTGATGAACTGGTCTCCGCGGCGCTGACGCCACAGCGGCTCCGGCATGGTGGTGTCCTCTCGCCCGCTGTGCGCACCGTACCGCGGCCACGCAAGCGAGGTGACGAAGCTCGGGACGGCCTCCCGGGCCCGGGGGGCGGCCGGCGGTCGGGGGGCGGTCTGGGCGACTTGCCCGATTCGCAGGGCGGCAGTCACACCGCAGCCGATAGCGTGCGGCTGTCGGGACAGGGGAAGGCGCGGGCAGCCATGGGTGACGTAGCGGAAAGCCGGTTCGCAGTGCCGTCGAACGGCGGCGCCGCCGCGGCGGCGCCGCTCGACCTCGACGACCGGCTCGGCGCCCTGGTCGCTCGCGAGAGCCTCATCCAGGTCATCCTCGACCGCACCGCCGACTCCATCGTCCGCTTCGACCGGGACCTCCGCTACGACTACGTGAACGATCCCACGCTGAGCACGCTCGGCCGGCCGATCCAGGACTGGATCGGCCAGCGACAGGTGGAGCTCGGCTACGACCCGGCGGTGGCCGCCGAGCGGGAGGAGCGGCTCCGTCAGGTGTTCCGGACCGGGGTCGAGGCGGTCTACGAGGACGAGTTCACGGTGGGCGTCGAGCAGCGGTGGTACGAGACGAAGCTCTTCCCGCAGCGAGACGCCACCGGCGAGGTCGCCCACGTCATCGTCGTGGCCCGCAACATCACCGACCGCAAGCGCGTCGAGGCCGACCTCGTCCGGGCCGCGCACCACGACCCGCTCACCGGCCTGGCCAACCGGATCGCCCTGATCGCCGAGATCGACCGGGCGATCGCCGACGGTCGCCGGACGGCGGCCTGCATGGCCGTCCTGCTCATCGACCTCGACCACTTCAAGCTGATCAACGACGCCCTGGGCCACACGGTCGGCGACGAGGTGCTGGTCGAGGCAGCCGACCGGCTGCAGGGCTGCGTGCGGGAGGGCGACCTCGTCGCCCGCCACGGCGGTGACGAGTTCGTGATCGTCCTCCACGACGTGGCCGGGCCCGAGGAGCCCCTGCAGCTGGCCCGGACCATCGTGGACGCCTTCCGCCACCCCCTCGTGCACGGCGCCACCAACCTGTCCACCACGGCCAGCATCGGCATCACCGTGACCGATGCCGCCGATCGCACCGCCCACGACCTCATCCGCGAGGCCGACACCGCGATGTACGTCGCCAAGAAGGAGGGCCGCGACACCGTCGCCCTGTTCGACCAGTCCCTGCACCGGGCCATCGACGAGCGCCTGCGCCTCGCCAACGACCTTCGCAGCGCCCTCGATCGCGACGAGCTGACGATGTGGTTCCAGCCCGAGATCGACCTCGCCAGCGGGACCATGATCGCCACCGAGGCGCTGCTGCGATGGCACCACCCCTCCGGCGAGCTGTACCCCGCCGCCCGGTTCATCGACGTCGCCACCGACACCGGCCTCATCGTCGACATCGGCACGTGGGCCCTGCCCGTGATCTGCCGGCAGGCAGCCAGGTGGGCCCGGCACGGCGTCGCCGTCCGGTTCAACCTGGCCGCCCGCCAGCTCCTCGACCAGGACCTGCTCGCCAACCTCGATGCCGCCCTGGCCGAGGCCGGCGGCAGCCCCCGCCTGTGCGTGGAGATCACCGAGACCGCGCTCCTGCAGGACATCGCCATCGTCCGCGACAACCTCGCCGGGCTGACCGAGCGCGGCGTCGAGATCGCCATCGACGACTTCGGCACCGGTTACGCGTCGCTCACCTACCTGCGCCGCTACCACATCGACGTCATCAAGATCGATCGCAGCTTCATCACCGCCATCACCACCAGTGAGCGGGACCGACGCCTGTCGGCAGCCATCGTGGCCCTCGCCCACCTGCTCGACATGACCGTCACCGCCGAGGGCGTGGAGACCGCCGAGCAGGCCGCGGTGGCCGCCAGCATCGGCTGCGCCAGCGCCCAGGGCTACCTGTACGGACCGGCGGTGCCGCCCGAGCAGATCGAGGACCTGCTGCAGGCGAGGCACTGACCCGACCGGCGCTCCGCCGGGGAGACCACGAGGAGCAGTTGATGGAACCGACGGAGGGCGCTCGCTCGTTCCAGACCACCGGCGACGCCTACGACGCCTTCATGGGCCGGTACTCCCGACCCCTCGCCGCCGCCTTCGCCGACGCGGCCGGCGTGACCGGCGTGACCGGGTCCTCCGACACGCCGTCGGCGCTCGACGTGGGGTGCGGCCCCGGGGCCCTCACCGGCGTGCTGGTCCATCGGCTCGGCGCGGCCTCGGTGTCGGCGTGCGACCCGTCGCCGCCGTTCGTGACCGAGTGCGGGGCGCGTCACCCGGGCGTCGACGTGCGCCTCGGCCGGGCCGAGGCGCTCCCCTTCGAGGACGACCGGTTCGATCACGCGCTGGCCCAGCTGGTGCTGCACTTCGTGTCCGATCCGACCGAGGCGGCGAACGAGCTGCGCCGGGTCCTGCGGCCGGGCGGCACGGCGGCGGCCTGCGTGTGGGACGTCGCCGACGGCATGGAGATGCTGCGCGCCTTCTGGGACGCCGCGGTGGCGATCGACCCGGGCGCGCCCGACGAGGCCCGCACCCTCCGCTTCGGCGGGCCGGGCGAGATCGCCGAGCTGCTCGACGCTGCCGGCTTCGAGCAGGTGGCCGAGCGCACCCTGCGCGTCAGCTCGACCTACGAGGACTTCGACGATCTCTGGTCTGGCTTCCTCGCCGGCATCGGCCCCGCCGGCGCCTTCACCACCGCCCTGCCGCCCGAGCGCCGGGCCGCGCTCCGCGACGCGCTCCTCCACCGCCTCGGCTCCCCCACCGGCTCCTTCACCCTCGCCGCCGTCGCCCGCGCCACCACCGGCCGCGCCCCGTGATCCGCGTCGCCCCGACCCCGAGGTGGGCCAAGATCTGGTCGCCCCTGCGACCGCATCCCGACCCGGTCCGGGTCTCGGGGCAGCGTTCGCGGGCGGACCGGGTCGATCTGGGTGGGTCACCGTGCTGATGTGGTCGATGGGCGTGCTGCTCGTGGTCGGGGTCGGGGCGGCCCTGCGCTGGGGCGACCGGCCGTACGTGGCGTGGCGGCCCACCGGCCGGCTCGGGGGTCGGGAAGAGCCGGGTGACCGCCCCGGGGTCCGGGAGCCGGCGCTGCAGTACCTGCGTGGCGTGGCGGTGGCCGTGGTGGGCGGGTTCTGGGCCGGGTTGCTGGTGACCGGTCCGGCCGTGCGGTTGATCATGCGGCTCCTGGCCGTGACCGGCGGTGACGACGCCCAGGGCCGCATCACCGAGGCCGACGAGGTGGTCGGCGCCGTCACCCTCGACGGCACGGTCGGTCTCCTCCTGTTCGGCGGCGTCCTGCCCGGGTTGGTGAGCGGCGTGCTCTACCTGCTCCTGCGGCGGTGGCTCCCCACCGGCCGCCTGGCCGGGGTGGCGTTCGGTGCCCTGCACCTCGTGGTCGCGGCCACCCGGCTCGACCCCCTGCGCCCCGACAACCCCGACTTCGACCTGGTCGGGCCGGGCTGGCTGTCGGTGCTCACCTTCGCCGCCACCGCGATGCTGCACGGCATGGCCGTGGTCGCGTTCTGCAACCACGTGAGCGAGCGCCTCCCGCCGCCCGTCGGTGATCGGCGGGCCCGGTTCCCCGCCGCGCTGGCGCTGGTGCTCCCCCTCGTGCTCCTGCTGCCGACGGTGGTCATCCTGGTGCCGATCCTGGTCGGGCTGCTGGCGACGGTCGCCCTGGCCCAGCTCGAGCCCGTGGCCCGCGTCGCCCGCAGTCGCCACGTCCTGCTGGGCGGGCGCGTCCTGGTCGTCGCCCTCGTTCTCGCCCTCCTCCCGAGCGCGGTCCTCGACCTCCACGACATCGTGGTCCGCTGACGAGCGCGACCGGGGAACGCCACCGACCGGGGCCGTCGAGGCGGGCACAATGGTGCGGTGGGAAGCGGTGGCCGGGTCCGCGTGGAGGTGCTCGGGCCGTTGCGCGTGCGGGGACCGGGGGGCGACGACCTCACGCCCGACGGGGGGCTGCAGCGGCGGCTGCTCGCCCTGCTGGTGCTGCGCCGGGGCCGGGTGGTGTCGGTCGACGCGGCCATCGAGGCGCTGTGGCCGACCCGGCGACCGCAGGATCCGGTCGGGGCGCTGCAGAACCACGTGTCCCGGTTGCGGCAGGGCCTGCCGCCTGGGCTGGTGGCCTCGGTCGGCGACGGCTACCGGCTCGACCCGTCCGCCGTCGAGCTCGACGCCGACCGGGTGGCGGCGCTGCTGCGCGACGGGATACGAGGCGACGGGACGGCGGACGAGGCCGCCCTCGCCGAGCTCGACGACGCGCTCGAGCGGTGGCGGGGGCCGGCGTTCCCCGAGCTCGACGACGTGGAGGACGGGCGGGCGGAAGCGGTGCGGCTCGGGGAGCTGCGGGTCCGGGCCCGCGAGGCGCAGGCCGAGGCCCGACTGGCGCGAGGTGAGGCCCCCGGGTTGGTGTCGGAGCTGGCGGCCCTGGTCGACGAGGAGCCGTTGCGCGAGCGGCCCCGGTCGCTGCTGATGACGGCGCTGGCCGCCGAAGGGCGGCGGGTGGAGGCGCTGCGCGTCTACGACGACTTCCGTCGGCAGTTGGGCGAGGAGGTGGGGATCGAGCCGTCGCCGGTGCTGGCCGCCCAGCACGCCGAGCTGCTCGCCGGAGGGGCCGAGGCGACCGCGGCCAGCGGGGAGCGTCCCGGCGGGACGCGTCCCCACGGGGACCGTCCCGGCGAGGTCGCCACCGTCGCTCCCGGCGCGGGCTGGGCGCCCCGGGGTCGGCTGCCGGTGCCGCCGACGTCGTTGGTGGGGCGCGACGCGCTCGTCGAGGAGGTGGCCGCGCTGGTCGGCGAGCACCGGCTGGTGTCGCTCGTCGGGCCGGGCGGCGTGGGCAAGACCCGCCTGCTCCTGGAGGTCGGCCACCGCCTCCGCGCCGCCCGGTCGGATCGGCCGGTGGTGCTGTGCGAGCTGGCCGCCGCCGACGAGGCGTCCGCCGTCGACGTGGTGGCCGCGGCGCTCGGCATCGACGCCCGGCCGGGGGTCCCGATGGGCGAGCGGGTGGCCGGGGTGGTCGGCGCGGCCGAGATCGTGGTCCTGGCCGACAACTGCGAGCACGTCCTGGAGCCGATCGCCGCGTTCGTCGACCACCTCCTCGCCAACTGCTCGGGCGTGGTGGTGGTGGCGACGAGCCGCGAACGCCTGCGCGTCCCCGGCGAGCGGGTGAGCGCTGTGCCGATGCTGCCGGTGGGCGACGACGGGTCCGTGGCCGTCGACCTCTTCCTCGAGCGGGCCCTCTCGGTGGTCCCCGACTTCGAGCCCGACCCGGAGGAGCGGGCCTGCGTGGCCGAGATCGTGCGCCGCCTCGACGGGCTCCCGCTGGCCATCGAGCTCGCCGCCGCCCGCCTCTTCACCCACGACGTCCGGGCCGTGGCCGCCGGCCTCGACCACCGCTTCTCCCTGTTGTCGTCGGGCCACCGGGGCGCGTCCCGGCACGCGTCGCTCGGGGCGGCGGTCTCGTGGTCGTTCGGGGTGCTGGACCCACCGCTCCAGGAGCTCTTCGCGGCGTTGTCGGCGTTCGCCGGGCCCTTCGCGGTGACCGACGCCGCGGCGGTCTGCGGGGTCGACGACCTCACCGCGGACCTCGCCCTGGCCCAGCTCACGGAGCGGTCGCTCGTCATGCGGGTGCCGGGCGGCCGGTTCGTGCTGCTCGAGACGCTGCGGGCGTTCGGCGCCGAGCAGCTGGCGGCGACGGGCCGCACCGATCTCGTGCGCGAGCGCCACGCCCGCCACCTCGTCCCCTGGGCGGAGGCGGTCGACCGTCGGCTGCCGGAGCCGGGCCGGTCGGCGATCGCCGAGCTCGACGCTGCGGTCCCCGAGCTCCGGGCCGCGCTGGGGTGGCTGGTCGACCACGGCGAGGTCGAGCTGGCCGGGCGCCTGGTGGCGGCGCTCCTGGACTACGGCTTCCTCCGCCTGCGGCCCGACGTGCTGGCCTGGGCGGAGCTGGTGAACGCGGCCGACCCCGACGATCGCAGCCCGCTCGCACCCCTGGCGTGGGCGGCGGCCGCCTACGCCGCCTGGATGGCCGGCGACCTGGGGGAGACGGGCCGGCGCAGCTCCCGGGCCCTCGCGGCCGCCGAGCGGTCCGGCGGCGTGGTGCCGGCCGAGGTGGCGTCGATCTGCGGCAGCCACGCCCTCTTCGAAGGTCGCCTCGATGACGCCATCGGGTGGTACCGCCAGGCGGTGGAGACGGCCACCGCGACGGACGACCCGGCCGAGCGCCAGTTCATCGCCGCCACCGAGGTGATGGTGCTGGGCTACGCGGGCGACGCCACCACCGCCGAGCGGGCCGAGACCCTGCTGGCCGAGGTCGGCGACGCGGCCACGCCGTATGCCGCCTACGCCTGGTACTGCGCGGGCGAGGCCGTCCTCGCTCTCGACCCGGCACGTGCCCGGGCCCGGCTGGCCTGCGCCCTCGAGCTGGCGGAGCAGACCGGCGCCTCGTTCGTGACCGGGGTGGCCGGCGCCTCCAAGGTCTCCATCGACGCCCGCCTCGGCGACCCGGTGGCCGCCGCCGCCGACTACCGCCGGCTGATCGACCACTGGCGTCGGGCGGGGATGTGGTCGACGCAGTGGACGATGTTGCGGGCCATCGCCGGGCTCCTGGCCCGACTCGGTCGCCACCACGACGCCGCCGTGCTGACCGGCGCGGTGCGCTCCACCGCCGAGGGGCATCGCATCTTCGGCGAGGACGCGGTGGCGCTCGACGAGCTCGGCGTCCGCCTCCGCGACGCCCTCGGCGCGCCGGCCTACGAGGCGGCGCTGGCCGAGGGAGCGGCGCTCGACGGCGATGCCGCCGCCGAGCACGCGCTCCGAGCCCTCTGAGTCACCAGCGGGGCTGGTCGGCCAGGACGCCGAGGACGGCCTTGCCCACCAGCTCGTGGGTGAGGGCGTCGTTGCCCGGGTGGAAGCCACCGCAGCGGACGTCGCGGTACAGGCGCTCGAGCTCGTTGGCCTTGAACATGCCGGCACCGCCGACCACGTCGAGGGCCACGTCGACCACCCGCTTGGCCGCCTCCACCGCCCGCCACTTCATCGAGTACACCATCGGGCCCCACTCCTCGCCGTGGTCGACGCCGGCCACCCAGTCGGTCACGAAGCGGTGGAGGGTGGCCGAGGCGGCGTCGAGCTCCAGGTACATCTGGGCCACCTGGTGCTGGACCATTGGGTTGTAGGCGTAGGCGCCCCGCGGGATCACCATCGACGTCTTGCGCCGGGCGCTGTCGACGGCGAGCTCGAGGGCCCGCTCCGCGATGCCGAGGTACACGGCGGCGATGAGCGAGAGCGGCCACATGGCCAGCCCCACCAGGAACGGGTCGGTCTCGTCACCGGCGGGGACGACCCGGCCCACGCGCTCGTCGGGGACGAAGACGCCGTCGAGGATCGTGTCGTGGCTCTGGGTGGGGCGCATGCCGAGCGTGTCCCAGGTCTCCTTCACGGTGACGCCGGGGCTGGTGCGCTCCACGAAGGCGTGGACGACCTGCGGCCCGCCCGGGGCATCGGCGTCCATGGCGTGAGCGCCGAGCCACCGCCAGGCCGGCCCGTTGGAGCCGAACTGCTTGCGTCCGGTCAGGCGGTAGCCGCTGTCGACGCGCTCGGCGACGCACGTCGAGAACAGCACGGGGATGTCGTTGCCCGACTCGGCGTGGCCGGCGGCGAACACCTCGCCGGCCACCGCGGCGTCCTGGATCCAGCGCAGCGACGGGTCGCCGAAGCGGTCCAGCTCGGTGGCGACGCCCACCCAGTACGAGTGCATGGACAGCGAGAGCGCGGTGGCCGGGGCGTAGCGGGCCAGGCGGCGCTGGCTGGCGGCCAGCTCGGCCAGGTCCAGGCCCCAGCCGCCCCGCTCGACGGGCACGGCGGCGGCCAGGTAGCCGACCGAGCGCAGCTCGGCCAGGTCCTCGTCGAAGTAGGCGTTGTCCCGGTCGAGCCCGGCCGCCCGCCCCCGGAACCGCTCGAGCATCTCCGTGGGGAGCTCGTGGGGCGGCGCCGGGAAGCTGGTGGTGCCGGGGTCGACGGCGACGGTGGTGGGCGTGGTCGTGGTCGGTGTGGTTGCTTCGGTGGTGGTCATGGCGTCGACGGTGGACCCGGTCGATCCCCTCGCGCTCCCGTCGGCTCCCACCGGGGTGAGGGCCGACGGGAGCGCCGTGGGAGCGAGCAGCTCCACGGTGACGGCACCACCTTCGAGCGAGGAGCCGTCATGGCCGCCACCAACCCGACCCGACCCCCGTCGCTGGGCACGATCCTGTCGATCTGGGCCCACCCCGACGACGAGACCTACCTGAGCGCCGGGATCATGGCCGCCGCCCGGGACGCGGGCCGGCGCGTGGTCTGTGCCTCGGCCACCGCGGGCGAGCTCGGCACCGGCGACCCCGACACCTGGCCGCCCGAGCGCCTGGGCCAGGTGCGCCGGTGGGAGGCGGCGGCGGCCATGGCCGTGCTCGGCGTGGCCGAGCACCACGTGCTCGGCCTGCCCGACGGCGCCCTGCCCCGCCACGATCGCGAGGGCATCGCCTGGGTGCTCCGCCTCATCGACCTGGTGGAGCCCGACACCATCCTCACCTTCGGCGCCGACGGCATGACGTACCACCCCGACCACCTCGCCGTGCACCGCTGGGTCACCGAGGCCTGGCACCAGCGGGGCTGCCCCGGCCGCCTGCTCTACGCCGCCACCACCACCGACCACGTGGCCCGCTTCCGCGAGCAGTACGAGGCGTGGGACATGTACATGAGCGACGAGCGCCCCACCGGGTTCCCCGCCGAGTCGCTCGCCGTCCACGTCCGCCTCGAGGGCCCGCTCCTCGACCGGAAGCTGACCGCCCTGCGGGCGCTGTCGACCCAGACCAGCGCCGTCATGGCCCTCGTCGACGAGGCCACCTACGCGGCCCAGGTCGCCGAGGAGTGCTTCGTCGCCGCCCCCGTCCCGGCAGCCTCCACCCTCGAGCGCGCCCGAGGCCGAGGCCTGTCGGCGGCCGGTGGCGACCGGCGTCAGGGCTTCGTGCAGGTCGACGTCTTGTCGCCGATCTCCTTCGTGGGGATCGTGCGGTAGGAGCCGTCGGGACAGGTGATGCGGGGGTTGAGGTCGCTGAAGGTCCCCAGCTCGGACTCGTAGCCCGGCACGGTCCAGACGTGCACCATGTAGCCGGTGAAGTCGAGCATCGAGCCGCCCTCGGCCGCGCACATCTCGTCGGTGACGCCGTTCAGGTCGGCGCCGAACGGGGTGCGGATGCCCTCGGGCGTGTTCACGATGCAGACGGCGGTGTGGAAGTGCCAGCGGTCGAGCGACCCGGCGAACCCCTCGGGCTCGGTCTCCTGGAACGCCATGTACATGAAGCCGGCCAGCGGCGAGTCGTCCTCGATCCCGTCGTAGATGAGGATCGGATCCGCGATGTCGGCAGCGTCCATGACGCCGTCGGTGTTGCTCATGTTGTACGCCGGGCTGTTGTAGTGGGTGCCGAGACCGGGGGAGAACGGGCCGGCCTGCCAGTAGCCGGCCGCCTTGGCATCGGCCACGGTCGGGAACCGCTCCACGAGCGGGGCGGTGGCGGCGAGCTGGGCGGCCAGGTCGCCCGCGGTGGCCGGGTCGAGGGCCTCGGCCGCCGCCGCCCCCTCCTCGGCGTGCTCGTGGCCCATCTGGCCGTTCTGCAGCGCGGCGAACCCGCCGTCGTCGGCGCCACCCGCCTCCCCGTCGTGGCCGTGGGCGGCACCCCCGGCGGACTCGTCGTGGCCCCCTGCCGCGTGGTCGCGCGCCGAGGGCGAGGCGATGGCCGCGGTGGTCAGCACCAGTGCGCCGACGACGCCGACCGCCGCCGGCCAGGCGAGCCGACCGACGCGGCGGGTGGTCCCGCTGAGGAGGGCGACCGCGACCAGGAGGGCGGCGACCTCCAGGGCGGCGGTGGCGCCGTCGACGAGCGCGACCGACTCGGCCTCGCCCGCATGGCTCCCGATCGGTAGCCCGACCGTGCGGCTGACCACCCAGACCGCGAGGAACGCGGCACTGGTGCCGGCGACGGCCAGCAGCACCGGCTTGCTCGGGCGCACGAGCACCGCGGCGGCCAGGGCCAACTGCACCCACCCGGCCGCGAGGAACCCGACGCCCTCCGCCGTGTCGAGCCCCACGTGGGTGGGCGCCATCGCCAGGTGGATGGCACCGGCCCCGGCCAACAGGGCGGCCACGAACCAGTCGAGCGGACGACGTTCGGTCTGCTCGCCAGCCGTCACCGTCGGCGGTTCCGGTCGTTCCGGCCGCGCGGCCGAGCGTCCGAGGAGATCCGTCATCGCCCTACCTCCACTGCCGACCCCCACCGGCTCGGCGGCCGGACGCTAAGCCCGGTCCTCATGTGTGTCAACCGTCACAGCCGGGTGGTCGCTCGCGGCCCTGCTGGGCGGCTCGGGGTGCCGGTCAGGTGGCGGGTTCCGCCGCGGGGAAGGTCCAGGTCCCGTCGAGGACCTCGGATCGGGGTTGGTACATGCGGACGAGGTAGTTCCAGCCGTCCATCAGCCGCAGGCAGTTGGGACGGCCGTCGGCGCAGCCGCCCAGATGGACGATCACCGAGCCGTCGGCCTCCCTCTCGGCGGTCACCGAGTTGACGCTGCAGCCGCCCTCGTCACCGTCCTCGAAGAAGCCCTTGCCGTCGTAGAGCGAGATCGACCAGAAGGCGTCGACCGGCACGTCGCGCACGACGATCCGGTACCTCCCGACCGGCAGGCCCGGGGCGACCATGACGTAGGCCGCCTCCTCGTCCGGCAGCCCGCCCCAGCCCGCCGCGGTGCCGATGAGGTGGCGGACCGGGTCGACGGTGTCCCGCCGCCCGAACATGCGCTCGGTCCCGGTCATCGTCCTGGCGAGCTGTTCCAGCCCGCTGCGCACGGCGTCGAACGACGTCTGGTCGTACTCGGGGAGCTCGATCGGCTCGGCCGATCCGGCGCTGACCCGGAGCGCGTCCTGCACGGCGTTGGCCGCCGCCACGTCGTCGGCGTCGGCCGGATCGGCGAGCACGCGCAGGCAGAGCGCCACGTACCGCGTGTCGTGGTCTGCCATCGTCAGCTCGTGGTCGCCCGGGGCGTGGAGGACACCGGTGACGTAGTGGTCCTGGTTGACGACCATCAGGGACGCGTAGCGGTCACCGCTGTCGGGCACGGTGACCGTCGCCCCGTCGGCGAGGTCGACCACGGCCACGCTGTAGAGCGTGTCGCGGTTCATCCGCACGACGGTCTGCTCGTCGAGCGGCGTCGGCACCCGGTTGTGGTGCCACCGGTTGATGCCACCAGCCGTCGCCGTGAGGTCGTTCAGCATGCGATCGGTCTCGGCTCGGACGAAGTTGTCGACCGTCACCTTGGTGCTCGTCATCAGCTCGTGATCCTCCTGTGGCGCCGGTGGCTCGACCGCGAGGAGCAGTCACCCCTCGTGCGTCGGCGTCGCCCCATCGTCGGTGCGGGACCGCCCCGCGTCGTCACCCGAGATGGGTGACCCGGGCTCGCGCCGAGCGCCCGCCCGCGGCGAACGGTCCCGTGCCGGAGCTCATCGGCGGGGCACCCTGGAACGAGCCCGACAGCAGCCGAGCAGCGCGTCCCTGATCGCTCCAGACCGCAGCGGGGCTCAGGCGCTCGGGTCGTCGGGGCTCGACCGCGTGGACGCCATGCGCTGCTGCTCCCGCTGCAAGATGACGTCGTCGGGATGGGCCATCAGGTAGGTGGAGGCGCCGTGGGCGGCCACGCCGATCCCCCAACCGCCGAGTGGGTACAGGAACCACGGATGGTCCGACCCGGTCGCAGCCCACACGACCACCAGGAAGACGTTGACGGCTGCCCAGATGACCAGGTGCAGCAGGAAGGCCCGCTTGCGCAGCACCTCCCGTGCCTCGCGCTCGCGGAACGCTTCTGCGACGAACTCGTCCATGGTCAGGTGCTCCTGTGGTTGGCGATGGTCTCGATGCGCTCGACGGTGCTGGCGAGGGCCGCGCTGATGGCATCGGCCTGGTCGGCGCCGACGCGGTGGGAGCGATGGGGATAGGTGGACGCGAACTCGTCGAGCAGCGAGCCCAGCGAGCGATCGACCGGGCGAGCGGTCACCCGGGCCGCCACGGCGTCGAGCAGGTCCGGGGCGCGCTCGTGCTCGAGCCGTCCGGTGGCCGAGAGCGCGTAGGTCCGGGCTTCGCCCTGGACGTGGACGGTGATCAACCCGGTGTCCTCGAGCGCGAGGAGCGCCGGGTAGATGGCCCCAGGGCTGGGGCGCCATCCGCCGCCGATCCGTTCGGCGAGGGCTTGCATGATGACGTAGCCGTTGGCCGGGCCGGTCTCGGCGAGCGCGTGCAGCACGGCCCGCTTGAGCTCGCCACGCCGGAACACGCGGCTCATCGCAGGGCCGCCCGGTGGATCAGGACGGGTTCGACCAGCCCCCGCACCACGACGGGCTCGCCCGCGCCGGTGTGGTCCAGGCTCGACGGGGTGCGGGCGGTGACGACGAACTGGCCCGGTTCGGCGATGTCGCAGAGGCGGGCGGTCAGGTTGACGTCGTAGCCGAACAGGTCGCCCCGGTGCTCGATCGGCGACCCGGCATGGGCGGCGGCTCGAAGGGGCCACGGCTGGCCGTCGACCACGGGCGCCGCTGCGGCCACGGCGATCAGCAGGGGCACCGGGTCAGCGGTGGTCGGGACCGCAGCGAGGAACCCGTCGCCGGTCGACTTCACGATGCGTCCGCCTGCAGCTCCGATGACGCGGCCTGCCGCGTCCGTCAGCTCGTGGGCGCACCGGTGGGCATCCTCGTCGCCGTGGTCGGCCGTGAAGGAGACGAAGCCCACGAGGTCGACGAAGACGATCGTGGTGTGGACCTTGCGCGCGCCCACGAGATCGAGCGCCGCGGCCTCACCGTTGGGGGTGAGGGCGAACCCCGTGAGCTGGCCGCGCTCCACGTGCACGAGTCCACTCGCCTCCAGGCGCAGGAGGTGGGCCAGCAGCTGGCTGGCCCCGACCACCCGCCCGGCGGCGCCGAGCTCGTCACGGATGGTCTTCCCTGCCGCGAGGGTGCCGCCCGACGTGGCGCTGTGGAGCGCGAGCAACACGTCACCACTCGATCCTCGACCCATCCCCGCACTCTAACGTAATAGTACGTTACGTGCGGATCGCCGACGCGGCCTGCCTCCCAGCCTGCCCACGAGCTCCTCGCACCTGCTCAACAGGTGGAAGGGCCCCCGGTGATGACCCGGGGGCCCTTCGTCGTCTTGGTCAGGACCCGTCTCGGCGGGTTCTGTCGGCGTGACCGACCGTTGTGTCGGTACCGCGTTGGTGTGGTGGTGGGTTGGCGACAGAACCCACAGGCCCTTCTACCGCATCGATCTCCCGGCTCCAGGGAATGACCGTTCCCACGACCTCCAGCCGGTTTTCCCACTTCGCTGGTCAGCCGCGCCTCGGCAAGAACAACGTCTCTCGGCGCCCCCTCGTGGGGTGAGCACGAAACCGTGGTGGCTCGCCGCTAGAGCCCTGTAGTGCCGACGCCGTGTTCAGCCTCCGCTTGCGTGAAGCCTTCATACAGGAGCTGCTCGATCAGGCCGCTACGGGAGAAGGAGGAGTAGTCCAGGTACTGAGCGGCACTCTTCGCAGCCTGCTCATTCCAGTCCGCGTTGAGGGCATCGACGCCGTACGTGGCGTCCTCGGGCGAGAAGCCCTCGAACTCAAGTTGCTTGATCAAGCCAGTGCGGGAGAACGCCGAGTACTCCAGGTAGTCCGAGGCCGATCCACGAGCGTTGCTTTGGCTGACCGTCTCGGGGGGCGCTGTAACTGGGGGGGCCGTGGTTGGAGGCGGAGGAGCGGTGGTGGTCGGCGCATCCGTCGTCGTCGGCGCTGCCTTCTTGGGGGCCGCAGTAGTCGCCGGGGTTTCGGTGGTCTCCGTCGTCGCAGCGACCGCCTCAGGCGCTGTCGTTGCGCTCGACGAGACTTGCGCCTTGTCGTCGTCTTCCTTGTCTCCGGCGCCGGCGATGCCGGCGATGACGAACAGGGCAACGATCGCGCCCAGGAACCAGGGCCACTTCTTGCCCTTCTTCTCCGGGTCAGCAGCTGCGTCGTAGCCCGGCGGAGGCCCATAGCCGGGAGGCGGAGGCCCATAGCCGGGAGGCGGCGGCCCATAGCCGGGAGGCGGCGAGTGGCCCGGCGGAGGTGGGAAACCGGGCGGCGGCGGTGGTGCCGCCCCAGGCGGCGGGGGCGGCGGTTGCATGGACATGGGTTTCCCTCCCGGGCACCGCCACGCTCGGCGTTGGCGAGCCCACAGAGCTATCGGTGTCTCGCCACGCGTTGTGAGCGCTCCGCTTGACCCATCCCAGCCGTCAGGTCGTCTGTTGGAATGGGGCGAAGAAGCCGGCGTCGACGACGGTGATGTCCTGAGTGCCCAACCGGCGTTCGATGAGGAGCTCGACCAGACGCTCGCCGTCGATGAGGTCGATGGCCTTGTAGCCGGGGGCGCTGGACTGCTCCTCGGCCTTCGCCGTGAAGACGCTGGTGGTGATGAAGATGCCCCGGTCAAAGGGTCCGAGGGCCCCTTGCAGCTCGCGGATCTGATTGGGCGTGACCGGGTGGTCATCGGCGTAGCGCTTGCACTGGACTCCTACGCGGAACGAGACCACCGGGTTGACGCGCAGGTGCCCCTCGACGTCGATGCCGCGGTCACCAGCTCCGCCGACAGCACGCAGCTGGGTCAGACCGAGTTCCGTAAGGAGTCGCTTGCAGAGCTGTTCGAAACCGGTCGGGCTCAGACTCAACACGGTCGAGCGAACAGCGGTCGTCAACTCGACGTCGGCGGACTCGCCCGGGGTGACGGGGGCGGGAGGCTGGTCGGGATCAGCGTCCTCCTCATCGATGCTGCTGTCAGCAGGAGACTGCCCCCAGCCCTCACCCCGCTCCAAGCGCACACGCTTGAACAGGGCATGAGCCGAGCTGTGATCCTGCTCCTCCAGAGGGAGCGCCCACCCGTCGTTCGACAACTGCCACCAGCCCCGCTTGGAGCCATCGAGAAGGCCGGCCCAAACGAGGTAGTTCCGGGCCCAGTGGACCTGGTTCTCGACCCTGAGGCTCCCGCTCTTCGTTCGTTCTGCTCGCTCGTCGTCAGGAATGGCCAGCATCTCGATCACGAGGTCGACAACCTCGCGGGGCTGGGCTGATCCACCGAGGTCCCGCAGCGCCCGCACCACCGGCCAGAAGAAGCGGACGAACTTCGGACCAGCGGGCATGTCCCATGCTCGCATGCGACACCGTCAGTCACACCCGAGCCACGTCCGAGCGACCGACACCGTCGTGTCGATCGCCCGAAGATGGTGGTTGGTTGGTCTGGCCGGAGGGATTTGAACCCACGACCCCCGCGTCCCAAACGCGGTGCGCTACCAAGCTGCGCTACGGCCAGTCGGTGGCCACCGTACCGGGTCCTCGGCCGACGTCGGGCCGGGTGGGGGGCGCCACTCGGCACCGCTAGGGTCGCTCCGGCGCCGGCGTCGGAGCAGCAGGAACGGGAGCACGTGGTCGAGCCAGGTCGGTGGGAGCGCTGATGGCTGCGCTCCTCCAGTGCCTCGCCGTGATCGGGCTGGTCGTCGTGGTCGCCTCCGTGCTCGGACGGGCCGTGCTGGCGTGGTGCCCGCCGCCCGACCGGACGCTGAGCGAGGCCACCGTCGTCGGCGCCGCCGCCATCGCCGTCTGGTTCACCACCACCGGTGTGGTCGTCGCCCCCGGCTCCCGGGCCGGCGTGGGGGCGTTCGCGCTGGCCACCGCCGGGCTGGTCGCCGTCACCGCGGCTCGACGCCGCTCCTGCCTCCTGCCCTCGGCCCGGGACCTGGCCGGGTGGGCCGCCGGCCTGGCCGTGGCCCTGGCCTGCCTGACCCCCGTGCTGGCCCTCGTCATTCAGGCCTCCTCCACGTCGGTGGTCCACCTCAGCTCCAACCACGACGCCTACTTCTTCACCGCCGTCCCCGACTGGCTCATGCAGCACCCCGCCCGGGGGGCGACCGGCGTGACGGCGGCCGGTCCGCCGTCGGGCGACGCGCTGGCCGGGTCGGTCTGGGACTACTACGAGCAGCATTCGCTGCGCGTCGGTGCCGAATCGATCACCGCTGCGGCGGCCCGCTCGACGGGTGCCGACCCGCTCAACGTGTGGCTGCCCGTCACGCTCGCGTTCCAGGTGGTGCTCGTCGTGGCCGCTCGCGAGCTGGCGGCCCGGCTCTGGCGACCGGGCGGGTGGGCGCTCGCCGTGGCCGCCTGCGTGGGCACCTCGGCGGCGGCGCTGCAGGCGGTGGTCGACCAGCACACGCCGTCGATCCTGGCCGGCGCCCTCGCCGTCGGCCTGGCCGCCGAGATCCTCCGGGGCCACCGCGAGGGCGCGCCGGCGTGGTCCCCCGTGGTGGTCGCCCTCCTGGCCGGCGGCGTCGCCGCGACCTACGGGGAGCTGCTCGTCCTGGTGGCGCTGCCCGTCGCCGTCCTCGTGGCGCTGGACCTCTGGCGGGCACCGGGTGGCGCCCGACGGTGGGCCGCCGCAGCCGGTTGGAGCCTGGTGCTCGCCCCGGTCGCCTGGTACCGCACGGTCCGGGGCGCCACCCGGTCCGCCTCGCCCGCGGGCTACCGATCCGCCTACGAGGCCGGGGGCGAGCTGCTGGCGTCGGTGCGGTCGGCGACGTTCGGCCGGACGATCGCCCCGGTGTCGTGGCTGGAGACATCCACGCCGACCCGCCTCGGCCTGCTGGCCTTCGTGGTCGCGCTCGCCGTCGGCCTGGCCGCCACCCTGGCCCGCCGCACCGGCCGAGGCTGGTGGGCCGGGCTGGTGGCCGCGACGGTCGTCGGCTGGTGGGCGCTCGGTCGCTCCACCACCTCGGGCTACCCCCAGGAACGGCTGGTGGAGCTGAGCGTGCCGCTCCTGGTGCTGGGGGCGGGCGCCGGGTGGCTGGCGCTCGCCGACCGGGTGGCGGGTCGGGTGGCGCCCCGCCGCACCGACGCGCGCCGACGGGCGGTGTCGGCCGCCGTGGCCGGCGTCGGCCTGGTCGCCCTCGCCGTGCCGGGCGCGGCCGCCGCCAACCGCCTGGCCGACGCGCCCGGACGTCGCGTCGGCAGCGACTTCACCGCCACCGCCGACTGGATCGCCGACCGGGACCCCTCCGGGGCCGAGAGCCTGGTGTGGTCAGAGGACTACCTGACCAACCTCTGGACGCCCTACCTCCTCCGGCACGCCCCGGAGACCGGGTACCTCTCCGTCTACCGCGGCTACCACCAGGTGACGAGCTTCGGCGACCCGGCGGGCCGACGCTGGCTGCTCCTCGACCGGACCGCCCGGGCCAACGCCACGCTGACGTCCGGCAGCGTCGTCGAGGCCAACGCCCGCTTCGCGCTGGTCGACCTCGCCGTCGGCCCGGCCACCCTCGCCATCGCGCCCGTCCACGACGGGCGGTGGCCGGCGGGGAGCCGTACCGTCACCGTGACCCTCGACCCGACCCGCTGCACGACCGGGCCCGACCAGGAACCCTGCCGTTGACCCGACGACCCGCACCACCCGCACCGGCCGCCGACCCCACCGCCACCCACGGCCCGACGATCGGCCCGGTGCTCTCCCGACGCCGCGCCCTCCAGCTCGTGGGCGCGGCCGTGCTGGGCGCCACGCTGCTCGGCTGCGGCGGCGATGACAGGTCGGATGACGACGCCACCGACGTCTGGACGACGGTGGCCGACGCCGCACGGCGCGACGATCCCACGATCGACGCACGGCGGGCCGAGGCCGAGCTGGTCGACGCCGGCCTCGACCCCTCCTCCCTCCGGCGCGACCTGCCGTCGACCCTCCGCCGGGACCTCGAGCAGCGGATCCGCGACGACTTCGCCGCCGGGCGGACCGTCCCGGTGGCCGGCTGGCTGCTGGCCCGGACCGAGGTGCTGCTCTGCGTCGTGGTGGCCGAGGGCGCGGCGTGACCGTCACCGAGGCCGCCACGCTGGCCCGCGGTGCCCGCCTGGACGCCGACGTGGTGGTCGTCGGCAGCGGACCGGCGGGCCTGACCGTCGCCCTCGACCTGGCGGGGCGGGGCATCGACGTGCTCGTGGTCGAGAGCGGCGGCCGTGGGGTGAGCCCCGAGGCCCGGGACCTCGACCGGGGCGAGGTGGTGGGGGAACCGCTGCGCTTCGCCGAGGCCCCGTACGACACCTCGTCGATGCGCCTGCGAGTGCTGGGCGGCGCCTCGGGGCACTGGGCGGGGATGTGCCGCCCGCTCGACGACCTCGACCTCAGGGCCCGGCCGTGGATCCCGGGCTCGGGCTGGCCGATCGACCGCGCCGACCTGGAGCCCTGGTACCGCCGGGCCGAGGCCACCCTCGACCTCGGCACGACCGGCTGGGACCCCGAGGCCTGGTACGAGCGGTGCGGCACCTCGGCGCTGCTCCCGGGTGACCGGCTGACCACCACGATCTTCCAGTTCTCCCCGCCCACCCGCTTCGCCACCGACTTCGAGCGCGCGCTCGAGGCGCCGACCGGGCCGCGCGTGGTCGTCGGCGCCACCGCGGTCGACGTGGCGCTCGACGCATCCGGACGACGCATCGACGAGCTCACCCTCCGCCGCGCCGACGGCGGGACCCTCACCGCACGGGCCACCACGATCGTCCTGGCGGCCGGCGGCCTCGAGGTGCCCCGGCTGCTGCTGGCCTGGGACGGGGGGCGCGGCGTGGCCACATCGTCCGGGCTGGTGGGGCTCGGCTACATGGATCACCCCCACCGGACCGCCGGCCAGGTCCGCGCCACCCTCGGGAGCGAGCTGCCACCGCTCTACGCCTGGGGTGACGCCCCCGGCGACGGCGCCCCCGCCAAGGTGTGGGCCGGCTGGTCGCCGACCCCCGAGCTGCAGGAGGCGGAGGGCCTCGGCCAAGCGGTGGCCCTGCTCCGGTTCACCGACGCCCTCACCGGCGCCACCGCCGAGCCCACCGCGGTCACCGACGCCATGGGCCGACTGGTGAGCTGGACGATCGACCCGGCGGTCCACCGGGCCGTCGTCACCGTGCGCGCCGAGCACTGGCCTGGGCCCGGCAGCCGGGTGACCCTGGGGACCGACCGCGACGCCAGCGGGCTCCCGCGCCTCCGCCTCGCCTGGCGACCGGGCCCCGAGGAGGAGCGCACGATGCGGCGGACGGTGGAGCTGCTGGCCGAGGAGCTGGGCCGGGCCGGCCTGGGGCGGGTCGAGGTCGACCCGCGAGGTCGGCCCCTCGCCGAGGGGCCGCTGGAGATCGGCTGCCACCCGATGGGCGCGACCCGGATGGGCGACGACCCCTCGGCGTCGGTGGTCGACCCCGACCTGCGGGCCCACGACGTGGAGAACCTCTACGTGTGCGGCAGCGCCGTGTTCCCCACCAGCGGCCACGCCAACCCGACCCTCACCGTCGTCGCCCTGGCCCACCGCCTGGCCGACCACCTCGCCGGCGACGCCGGCTGAGGTCCGGTCGGCCCGCCCCCCCGTTCCGTGCCCGCCCCCGGCGCCCCAGCACGACGGGCGTGGCCCGGGGGCGACCCGCGGGCGAGGCGTAGACCTAGGGTCGCCGCCCTGACCGAGGGCGACGCCCCCACCGACCGAGACCGGGGCCGGACGGCCCGCCTGGTGGAGCTGACGGTGTCCGACCCTCCGGCGGCGTGGGCCGCCGCGGGGTTCGCCGTCGAGGGTGAGGTGACCCACGTCGGGGAGACCGCCATCCGCCTCGTCGGCCGCGATGCCCGCAGCTCCGGCACCGGCATCACCGGCTGGTGCCTGGCCGGCCTCGACGCGGCCGAGGGCGATGGCGACCTCGATGGCCTCCCCACCCGCTTCGCCGGCGCCCGCGACGGGGTCGAGGCCGAGGGCGGCCAGAC
>JBBRFU010000007.1:0-55926 GCA_038241315.1 Acidimicrobiales bacterium
ACTCGATCAAGCGGATCGAGATCATCGGGGAGCTGTTCGAGCGGTTGCCGGGTCTCGATGCCGATGCGTCGACGGTGGACGACGAGACCATCGAGGAGCTGGCGGGCATCAAGACCATCGCGGGCATCGTCGACTGGATCGTCGCCCGCGGTGAGGCCCCCGAGGCGGCGGGCTCCCCGCTGGCGGCGGATGGTGGCGACGAGACCACGAGCTCGGCGGACGGCGCGGGCTGGCGGGCTGGCGGGCCGCCCGCCCCGGCGCCGCCGGTCCGGGCCCTGCGCAGCACCGTCACCTGGGCCCCCGTGGACGATGACGAGGCCCTCGTGGAGCCCACCGGCACCGTCGCCGTCGTGGGCCGGGGTGCGCTGGCCGACGCCGTGGTGGCGGCCCTGCCCGATGGCTGCGACGCCGTGCTGGTCGAGCCCGGCCAACCCGTCCCGCCCGGGGCCGGCTCGGTGGTCGACCTGACCCCGCTCACCGAGGGGTGGGGCCCGCCCGAGGTGCTGGCCCTGGTGCAGCAGGCCGTCGCGGCCCGTCCCGATCGCGTGGTCGTCGCCCACCCCCACGGCGCGCTCGCCGCCGAGGGCCTGGGCGGCCTGGTGCGCACCGCCGGCCGCGAGCGGCCCGACACCGCCTGGCGCTCGCTGGCGTGGACCGGCCCCGACGACGACGCCACCGTGGCCGCGGCCGTGGTGGCCGAGCTCACCCGTCCCGGCGGACCGGTGGCGGTTCGCGTCGACGGTCGGACGCGGCTCGCCGCCGTGCTGACGGCCGAGCGCCCGGTGCCCGAGCTCACCGCGGAGCTGGGGGCGCCCGACGCCGCCGACGGGCCCCGCGTGGCGCTGCTCACCGGCGGCGCCCAGGGGATCACCGCCCGCGCCGCGCTGGCCCTGGCCGAGCGCGGCTACCGCGTCGAGCTGCTGGGCCGCTCGCCGCTGCCCGCCGCCGAGGACCCGGCCACCGCCGCGGCCGAGACCGACGCCGACCTCCGCCGGGCCCTCCTCGCCGCAGGCCGCGCCGACCCCCGGGCCATCGAGGCCGAGGTGGCGGCCATCCGCCGCGACCGTCGCATCCGCACCACCGTGGCCGCCCTCGACGCGGCCGGGGCCGAGCACCGCTACCACCCGGTCGACGTCCGTGACGCCGCCGGGGTGGCCGAGGTGGTCGCCGACGTGGTGGCCCGCCACGGCCGCCTCGACCTGGTGGTCCACGGCGCCGGCGTGCTCGAGGACAAGCTCCTGGCCGACAAGGACGTCGACTCGTTCCGCCGGGTGTTCCACACCAAGGTCGAGGGCGCCGACGCCCTCCTCGCCGCCACCGCCGACCACGACGCCCGGGTGGTGCTGTTCGGGAGCATCGCCGGCGTGTTCGGCAACCGGGGCCAGGCCGACTACGCCGCGGCCAACGACGCCCTCGACGCCCGGGCCCACGCCGACGCCGACGCCGACGCCGGCGCCGACGCCGACGGCCAAGACCGCCAGGGCGTCCGACGCCGGGTCGTGTCGGTCGACTGGGGCCCGTGGGCGGGGGGCGGCATGGTGGGCGCCGAGCTGGAGGCGGAGTACGGGCGACGCGGCATCGGCCTCATCGACCCCGACGACGGCATCGCCGCCCTCCTCGACCTGGCCTCCACCCCCGACCCGCCGGCCCAGACGGTGGTCATGCGAGCCACCCCCGACGCCTTCGATCGAGGCCATGGCGATCGCTGAGGCGTCCGTCCCGTCGATGCGGCGCGGTGCCGGGCCCGACGCCACCATCGGCGCGCCCGTGGCCGTGGTGGGCATGGCGGTGCAGCTGCCGGGCGCGCCCGACCTGGCCACCTACTGGCACAACATCCTCACCGGCGTCGACGCCACCAGCGAGGTGCCGGCCGACCGGTGGGACCCGTCGTTCTTCGACCCCACCGCCGACCGCCCCGACCGCTTCTACTGCCGGCGGGGCGGGTTCCTCGCCGCCCCCACCTTCGATCCCACCGCGTTCGGGATCATGCCGGTGGCGGTCGACGACGCCGAGCCCGACCAGCTCCTCGCCCTCCAGGTGGCCCAGGCCGCGGTGGACGACGCCGGCGGCATCGGCGCGGATCGGGTCGACCCCGAGCGCACCGGGATCATCCTCGGCCGCGGCGGCTACCTCACCCCGGGCCTCGCCCGCCTCGACCAGCGGGTCCGGGTGGCCAACCAGCTCACCGACGTGCTGCGCAGCGTGCTGCCCGAGCTCGACGACGAGCGCCTGGCGCAGGTCGACGCCGCGTTCCGCGCCCGCCTCGGTCCCGACCGTCCGGAGGCGGCGATCGGCCTGGTGCCGAACCTGGCCGCCTCCCGGGTGGCCAACCGCCTCGACCTGCGCGGCCCGGCGTTCACCGTCGACGCCGCCTGCGCCAGCTCGCTCATCGCCGTGGAGCACGCGGTGCACGCCCTGCGCGCCGGCCGGTGCGACGTGATGCTGGCCGGCGGCGTCCACCACTGCCACGACGTCACGTTCTGGAGCGTCTTCACCCAGCTCGGGGCGCTCAGCCGCCAGGAGCGCATCCGCCCCTTCGACCGCGCCGCCGACGGCCTCCTCATCGGCGAGGGCACGGGCGTGGTGGTGCTGAAGCGCCTCGACGACGCCGAGCGTGACGGCGACCGCGTCTACGCGGTGATCCGCGGCGTCGGGTCGAGCAGCGACGGGCGGGCCTCCAGCCTGATGAAGCCGCGGGTGAGCGGCCAGGTGCTCGCCCTCCGCCGGGCCTGGGCCGACGCCGGGCTCGACCCGGCCACCATCGGCCTGGTGGAGGCCCACGGCACGGCCACGCCCGCCGGTGACGAGACCGAGCTGGCCACCCTCGCCGAGGTCTTCGGCCCCGCCGACGACCGGCCCCGGGCCGGCCTCGGCTCGGTGAAGTCCATGATCGGCCACACCATGCCCACCGCCGGCGTGGCCGGGCTGGTGAAGGCGGCCCTGGCCCTGCACCACGCCACCCTGCCGCCCTCGCTGCACTGCGACGATCCCCACGAGGGCCTCGACGCCACCCGGTTCCGGGTGATCCACGAGGCCGAGCCGTGGGGCGGCCCCGGCGCCGACGAGCCCCGCCGGGCCGCGGTCAACGCCTTCGGCTTCGGCGGCATCAACGGCCACCTCGTCCTCGACGAGTGGCGGGGGGCCGATCGCCCGACGGACCGACCCCGTGGCGCCGGGCCGACGGTGGCCACGGGTGCGGTCCCCGCCCGCGCCGCCGCGCCCGCCGAGCTGCCCGTGGTCCTCCGGCTGTCGGGGTCCACCGTGGCCGAGGTGCGCGCCGCCCTGGACCGGCCCGACCACGAGCTGCTCGCGGCCGGGGCGGCCCCCGACCCCGGCGGGCCCGTCCGGCTGGCCCTCGTGGCGCCCACGCCCGAGCGGATCGCGCGGGCCCGCAAGGTCGTCGACCGCGGGAACCCGTGGCGCGGCCGCAGCGACCTGTGGTTCACCGCGGCGCCGCTGCTCGGCAGCGGTGGCGGGCGGCTGGCCTTCTGCCACCCGGGCGTGGAGCCCACCTTCGCGCCGCAGGTCGACGACCTCACCGACCACTTCGGCCTGCCGCGGGTGGGGACCGGCGAGGCGTCGATGGGCCAGCGCGTCCGGGCCATCGTCGAGCTGGGCCGCGCGCTCCACCACGTCCTCGACCTGGTCGGCGTGCGCCCCGACCTCGTCCTCGGGCACAGCATCGGCGAGTGGACGGGCATGAACACCGCCGGCCACATCCCGCCGGACCGCTTCGACGCCTTCGCCGACAGCGTCGACATCGACCAGGTGACCGTGCCCGACGCCTGGTACGTCGCCCTGGGGTGCTCGGCGACCGTGGCCGCCGAGCTGATCGAGGGCGTGGCCGACGTGGTGGTCTCGCACGACAACTGCCCCCACCAGTCGATGGCCTGCGGCCCGGACGTCGCGGTGGAGGTGGTGCTGGGACGGGCCCGTGAGCGGCGCATCCTGGCCCAGAAGCTGCCGTTCCGGTCCGGGTTCCACTCCCCGCTGATCGCCGACCACCTCGGCCCGTTCCTGGCCAACTTCGAGCGGTTGCCGCTGCAGGCGCCGCACACGCCGCTGTGGTCCGCCACCACCGGCCGGCCCTACCCGTCCGATCCGGACGAGGTCCTGGCCCTGGCCGTCCGCCACCTCGTGGAGCCCGTCGCGTTCGGCCCCCTCGTGGCCCACCTGCACGAGGTGGAGGGCGTGCGCGCCGTGGTCCAGGTGGGCGACGGGAGCCTGGTGGGCTTCGTCGACGACGCCCTGCGCGGCCGCGACGTGCTGGCCGTCAGCGCCAGCGACTCGCGCCACCCCGGCCTGACCCAGCTGGCCCGCACCCTCGCCGGGCTGTGGGTGGAGGGCCTGGAGCCCGACTGGGCCGCCTTCGCCGCGGGGGCCGCCGTCGGTGGGGCCGTGGGTGGGGCCGTGGCCACCCGGCCGGCGGCACCGCCCGCCACCACCGGGGCGGGCCGGTCGATGCCGCTGCACCTCGGTGCCCCGCTGGTGCACCTCGGCCCCGACGCCCCCGTGATCCTGGCCCCCGGCGCAGCCCCGGGCCGGCGGGGGTCGGACCGCGCCGAGGCTCCGGTGGCCGACACCTCGCCCCTCGGCCGTCGCCTGGCCGACGTGCTGGCCTCGATCGACGACGCCACCAGCGAGGTGGCCGGCGCCCTGGCCCACCACGCGGGGAAGCCCCGGCGCCTCGGCCCCCGTCCCGCCCCGGTGCCCGGGACCGCTCGCCGCAGCCCGGTCTCCCCTCCCCCGAGCGCGCCCGGAGGAGCCGGGGGTCCCGCGGCCGGTCCGGCCGCCGGTGCCGCGGCAGGCACCTGCCGCACGATCGAGGTGTCCACCGCCGCCATGCCGTGGCTCGTCGACCACTGCTTCTACCGCCAGCCCGACCACTGGGCCGACGACCGCGACCGCTTCCCGGTGGTGCCGATGACGGCCATGGTCGAGCTGATGGCCCAGGAGGTGGCCCGGGCGGTGCCCGGCCGCGTCGTGGTGGCCCTCCGCTCCGTGCGGGCCCTCCGCTGGCTGGCCGCCGCCCCCGCCACCGAGGTGACCATCCGGACCGGACCGGTCGACGGCGACGAGGTCACCGTGGCCATCGACGGTCACGCCCGGGCCGTCGCCGTGCTGGCCGACGCGTACCCCGCGCCGCCGCTCCCGGAGGCCGCGCCGCTCACCGAGGCGACGCCGTCGGCGCGCACCGCTGCAGCCATGTACGCCGAGCGCATGATGTTCCACGGTCCGGCCTACCAGGGCGTGACCGAGCTCCGGACGATGGGCCCCGGTGGCATCGACGGCACCCTCGTCTCGCTCGCCGCTCCCGGCGGCCTGCTCGACAGCGCCGGCCAGGTCATGGGCTACTGGATGATGCTGGCCACCGACGTCGACCGGCTGGCCCTCCCGGTGTCGATCGACGAGCTCGCCTTCTTCGACCCGCAGCCCCCCGTGGGCGAGGCGGTCGAGGTCACCGTGCGCATCACCGGCCTCGACCCGGGCCGGGTCCGGGCCGACCTCGAGCTGGTCCACGAGGGCCGGCTCTGGTGTCGCATCGCCGGCTGGGAGGATCGCCGCTTCCAGACCGACGAGCTGATCTGGCCGCTCTTCACCCGACCCGAGGAGCACCTGGTCACCGAGGCCCAGCCGGGCGGTTGGGACCTGGTCACGGAGCGGTGGCCCGACGCCGCCTCCCGGGAGCTGGTGCTGCGGCGCTACACCAGCGAGCGCGAGCGGACCGAGCACGCCACGCTCAACCCCCGGGCCCAGCGCACCTGGCTGCTCGGCCGGGTGGCGGTCAAGGACGCGGTGCGACGGCGCCTCCGCGCCGCCGGCGCCGGTCCGATGTTCCCCGTGGAGGTCGGCGTCGACCACGACGAGCGCGGCCGGCCCGTGGTGACCGTGCCCGCAGGCTCGACGGGTCCGTCGGTCACGCTCGCCCACGTCGACGGGGTCGCGGTGGCGCTCACCTCGGACACCGGTCGACCCGGCATCGACCTCGTCGCCCTCGACACCGTCACCGAGCACGTGGCCGACCTGGCGCTGGTCCCGGCGGAGGCGGCCCGGCTGCCGGCCGGCGGGCCCGAGCGCACCGAGGCCCTGGCCCGGCTGTGGGCGGTCAAGGAGGCCGCCGGCAAGGCCGCCGGCACCGGGCTCGCCGGCCGCCCGCGCCACCTCGTCGTCGACGCGATCGACGGCAGCCGCCACCGGGTGGGCGCCACCTGGATCGACACCACCACCATCGACGTCGGCGGCCGCCCGCACGTCGTCGCCTGGACCACCGGAGGAACCCCATGACCGACCCGCTCGTCCCGTTCGACGAGGCCGTCGCCACCATCGGCCGGCTGCTGGTGGAGGTGGTCGGCGAGGACTACCTCCTCGACGTGGAGATCGCCCCGCAGACCAGCTTCGCGGAGGACATCGAGCTCGAGAGCATCGACCTGGTGGCCCTCACCGAGCAGCTCGAGCTCACCTACGGCCAGGAGGTCGACTTCGCCGGCTGGATCGCCGACATGGAGCTCGACGACATCATCGCCCTCACCGTCGGCGACCTGGCCGGGTTCGTGGTGCGGTCGGTCCGCGGCGAGCCAGCCGCGTGAGCCTCGTGGAGGCCCGGGGCCTGCGGTTCAACGTGCGCGCCCTCGGCGACGGCCCGCCCGTGGTGATGCTCCACGGCCTCCTCACCGGCAGCATCGCCAGCTGGTACCTCACCTGCGCCCCGCGCCTGGCTCGACGGTGGGCCCCGCTGCTCGTCGACCTGCGCGGCCACGGCCGCTCCGACCGCCCGCCCGACGGCTACGGCGCCACCTCGCTGGCCGCCGACCTGGCCGCCCTCACCGACCACCTGCCGCCCTTCCCGATCGTCGCCCACTCCTACGGCTGCATCGTTGCCTCCCGGTTCGCCGCCGCCCACCCCGACCGGGTGCGGGGCCTGGCCCTGGTGGAGCCCCCGTTCGGCCTCGAGCTCGACCCCGATCTCGACGTGGCCGCCATCACCTCGGCGGGCCGGGGCCTCTCGGCGCGACGCGCCGCCGACCTGCGGGGTCTGGTGGAGACCACGTCGCTGCTCGCCGACGTGGCGGCCGAGCCGGAGCTGAGCGACGCCGAGATCACGGCCCTGCCCGCCGAGCTCCTCGTGGTCTTCGGCGACCGGTCCCCGTGCCGGGTGGGCGTGGGAGCGGTGCACCGCTCGCGGCCCGACGCCGAGGTCGTGCTCCTCCCCGGCGACCACGAGGTGCACACGCAGTCGGTCGGCCCCCTCGCGGAGCTGCTCGACACCTTCCTGGACCGGTGCGCCGTGCCGGTGGGACCACGGGTGGCGCAGGCATGAGCCGGATCGACGTCGGCGGCCTGGAGGTCAACGTCCACCGGCTCGGCCGGGCGCCGGGCGACGGCCCCACCGTGGTCATGCTCCACGGCCTCTCGGCCGACAACCTGTCGAGCCTCTACTACACGCTGGCGCCGGCGGCGGCCCGGGTGGCCCACGTGATCCTCTACGACCTGCGGGGCCACGGCCGCACCGCACGACCGGCCACCGGCTACGGCCTCGACGACTCGCTCGCCGACCTGGAGGGCGTCCTCGACGTGCTCGAGGTCGACGGGCCGGTGCACCTGGTCGGCCACAGCTACGGGGGTGCCCTGGCCCTGGCCTACGCCGTCGCCCACCCCACCCGCACCGCGAGCCTCGTGCTGCTGGAGGGCCACGTGCCCCTGCCCGGCTGGGGTGAGCACATGGCGGCCAGCGTCGCCTTCTTGGCCTACGGCCTGGAGAAGCCCGAGGTCCGACCCTGGATCCGCGACCACGGCGGCAAGAAGGCCAACAAGGCCCTGGCCGACGTCGAGGCGCTCATCTACGAGACCTCCCTGATGGACGACATGGAGCAGCGGACCACCGAGATCACCGAGGCGCAGCTGCGGGCCCTGCCCCACCCCCTCCTGGGGATCTACGGGGAGCACTCCGACGTGCTCGACGCCGGTCGGGACCTGACGTCGTGGGTGCCCGGCGCCCGGTTCGAGCTGCTGGCCGACCAGGACCACTCGCTCCTGCTGCGCTGCGTCGACCAGCTCAACGCCCTCATCGTGCCGTGGCTGGTCGAGCACGCGGACGCGCCGGTGGTGGTGCCGTCGTGAGCGCCCGCCGGTTCCTCTTCGTGGTGCCGCCGCTGGCCGGGCACGTGAACCCCACGGTGGCCGTGGGTGGCGAGCTGCTCCGCCGGGGCCACGACGTGGCGTGGACCGGGTACCGCGAGGTGCTGACCGACCTCCTGCCGCCCGACCGGACCTGGATCCCGGTGGCCGACCGGCTGCCCGGCGACCTGGTGCGGACCATCGCGGCGCGCGCCGCCGGCCTCCGGGGGGCCGCGGCCCTGAAGTTCCTGTGGGAGGACTTCCTGCACCCCCTCGCGCTCGACATGGTGCCGGGCGTCGAGCGGGCGGTGGCCACGTACCGGCCCGACGTGGTGGTCGTCGACCAGCAGACCGTGGCCGGGGCGCTGGTGGCCGAGCGCGACGGCCTCACGTGGGCGACGTCGGCCACCACCTCGGCCGAGCTCGTCGATCCGTTCGCCACGCTGCCCAAGATCCGCTCCTGGGCCGACGGCCTGCTCGTCGACTTCCAGGTGGCCCACGGCATCCCGGCCGCGGAAGCCACGGCCGAGCGGGTCCGGTGCTCGCGGCACCTCGTCCTGGCCTTCACCACGGCCGCCCTCACCGGGCCCGAGCTGCGCACCGGGGCCCCCGTTGCCTTCGTCGGCCCCGCGGTCACCGAGCGCCCGGACCCCACGCCGTTCCCGTGGGAGCACCTCGAGGGCGATCGACCGACCGTGCTCGTCTCGCTGGGCACCGTGAACGCCGAGGCCGGCGAGCGCTTCTTCCGCGCCGCGGTCGAGGCCCTGGCCGAGCGCGACCTGCGGGCCGTGGTGGTCGCGCCCCCCGACCTCGTCGGTCCGGTGCCGGACCACGTCCTGGTCCGCACCCGGGTGCCGCAGCTGGCCCTGCTGCCGCACGTCGACGCCGTCGTGTGCCACGGCGGTCACAACACGGTGTGCGAAGCGCTGCAGCACGCCATCCCGCTCGTGGTCGCGCCCATCCGCGACGACCAGCCGGTCATCGCCGAGCAGGTGGTGGCGGCCGGGGCCGGGGTGCGCGTGCGCTTCGCCCGGCCCACCGCCGCCACGCTCGGCGCCGCGATCGACGCGGCCCTCCACGACCCCGACCTCCGCGCCGGCGCGGCCGCCGTGGCCGCCTCCTTCGCCGCCGCCGGCGGCGCCACCGCCGCGGCCGACCACCTCGAACGCCTCTCCCTCGACCGCACCCCCGCCCCCCTCTGAAAGGACCCACCATGTCCCTGATCCCCCTCCGCCCCGGTCCCCGCTGGGCTCGCCGCCTCGGTGCCGCCACCACCGTCGGCCTCGTGGCCAACGGCCTCCGCCTCCGTCGGCGGGCCACCGCGCTGGCCCGCGTGGCCCCCGGCGCCGCGCCTGCCCCCGATCTCGGCCGGTGGCGCGTGATCACCGCCACGGGCGTCGAGCTCGAGCCGTCGGCCGTGGCCGCCGCCATCGGCTGGGCCGAGGCCGAGGGCCTCGACGCGGTCGACGTGGTGCCCACCGACCTCCCCGTGGAGCGGGCGCTCGACCTGTTCCGCCAGGTCGACCCGGCGGCGTACCGGACCGACCCCCTGCTGGAGGGCCGCACCGCGGGCCACGCCGTGGTGGTCCGCGAGGACGTGGCCAAGCGGGCCGACCTGCCCACCGGGTCGATCCCCCCGGCCGAGTTCGTCGAGCTGGCCCGCCAGGTGAAGCGGTTCGCTCCCCGGACGAGCGACGTGGCGGTCGTGCCGGGCGTGCGCGCCCTGGCCGAGGACCTCGACGACCGCCGGGCCGTGCAGAAGGAGCAGTGGGACCGCTACAGCACGCTCGCGATCGGCATCCCGGCGGTGCAGCTGGGTGCCCTGGGCGTCGGGGCCGTGGTGGCGCCCGCCTGGGGCGTGCCCGCGATGGCCGCCTACCTCCTCCAGCCGCTGCTGGTGCACGTGGGCGGTGACCAGGCCGTCCGGCCGCGCGACCTGGCCCGACACGTCCCGCGGCGCTGGGTCGACGAGGTCCGGCGCCTGATCGGCACGGCGCAGGCGACGGCGCCTCCGGGCATCACCGCCCGGACCTCGCAGGAGCTGCGCCCGCACTACGCCGCCGAGCTGGAGCAGGGCCTGGCGCGCTTCTTCGAGGCGCGCGCCACCGCCTGCCCGTGGTGCGGCTCCGGTGAGCTCTCCCTGAAGATCAGCTCGCCGGACCTCATCCAGCAGAAGCCCGGCACGTTCGACCTCGACGAGTGCGGCGCCTGCGGCCACATCTTCCAGAACCCCCGGCTGAGCATCGAGGGCCTCGACTTCTACTACCGCGACTTCTACGACGGCCTCGGTGCCGGCGAGATGGAGCGGATCTTCGCATCGGAGCGGGAGCAGTACGACGGTCGGGTGGAGATGGTGGCCGAGCACACCGCGCCGCCCCGTCGGTGGCTCGACGTGGGCACCGGCCACGCCCACTTCTGCCTGGTGGCGCAGGGCCGCTGGCCCGAGGCGATCTTCGAGGGCGTCGACATGTCGTCGTCGATCGAAGAAGCGGCCGATCGCGGCTGGGTGGCCACCGGTCACCGGGGCCTCTTCCCGGAGCTCGCCCCGAGCCTCGCCGACCGCTACGACGTGGTCAGCATGCACCACTACCTGGAGCACACCCGCGAGCCCAAGGAGGAGCTCGACGCCGCCGCCACCGTGCTCGAGCCCGGCGGCCACCTGATGATCGAGGTGCCCGACCCGGAGTGCGTGTGGGGCCGCCTCCTCGGCAACCGCTGGTTGCCCTGGTTCCAGCCCCAGCACCAGCACTTCGTGTCGTTGGGCAACCTGGAGGAGGCGCTGGAGGCCCGGGGCTTCACCGTGGTGGCCCGCCACCGCACCCGGGCCAACCAGGCGCTCGACCTGCTCGCCGGGATGTGGCTCAGCCTCGGCCAGATCGCACCACGACCGGGCATGCCCTGGTTGGCCCCGGCCACGCTGGCCTCACGGACCTGGCGCACGGCGGTCTGCGTCGCCGCCCTCCCGCTGATGGCCGGCGTCGCCGTCCTCGACAAGGCCATGGGTGCCATTCCCCGCCCGGACGGCATCGGCAACACCTACCGCGTGCTCGCCCGCTACGACGGCCCGCCATCCGCCGAGCCGACGCCCGAGGGTTGACGGCCGAGGGTCGACGGCCGGCCGGGGGCGGCCGGCCGGCGGCCCGCTGGCGGGGTCAGGCCTCGTCGAGCGCGCTGGGGTCGGCGGGGACGTCGACCGCGTGCTCCCGCAGGACGGCCAGGGGGACGAGGTCGAGCGCCTGTTCGTGGGTGGCGGCCAGCACCACGTGGGCGGCGGCGCCGTCGAGGTGGGCCCGGAGCCAGTTGGCCGCGGTGACGCACCAGCGGTCGCCGGGCACCAGGCCGGGGAAGCGGTACTGGGGCATCGGGGTGCTGAGGTCGTTGCCGATGCTGCGCTGGTGGGCCAGGAACTCCACGGTGACCACGGCGCAGATCGTGTGGCTGCCCTGGTCGTCGGCACCGGTGCTGCAGCAGCCGTCGCGGTAGAAGCCGGTGAGCGGCTCGGTGCCGCACAGCTCCAGCTCCTCCCCGAGGACGTTGCGATCAGCCATGGCGCCAGTGTCGCACCACGGGGCGCGTCACGGTGCGGTCGGGTCCGTGATGCGTCCGAGGAAGAGCGGCGCCGCCGTCTCGAGGTCGTGGATCACGAACAGGAACGGGCGGTCGACCACCAGCTCCTTCTCGTAGATGGGCCCGCCGACCGTCTCGAAGACGGCCGCCGTGGCCGCGGCCGCCACCGTGCCCTGCTCGTCGACGGTCACGGTCGCCTGGTGGACCACGTCGGCCAGTTGCAGGGGCGTCGCCGCCTGGTCCGCCGACATCGGGTCGAAGACGTGCTCGGTGTCGAACGGCGCGACCACGCCGGTGGCCTCGAGGGCGTCGCGGAGCCGGAGCGCGCTGCGCACGTCGTACCGTGGCCAGGTGAGGGCCACGGTGGCCGGCCGGCCACCGGTGAGGACCCGGGTCAACAGCACGTGGTCCAGCGCGGCCTCGACGTCGGCGAGGCGCCCCTCGTCGGGCACCAGCAGGGTCATGGCCAGCTCGCCACCCGCGTAGGGGATGGTGACGGCCTCCCACCCCTCGCCCTCCTGGTGGGTGGTGACCGTGCCGCCCGTCATCATCGGGGCCGACACCGAGCGTCCGGGGGCGGCGAAGGGCTGGTCGCCCGCCTCGTCGAAGGTGTCGTCCCAGGGCGCGGCCAGGTAGAGGGCGTTCACGAGGGTGAGTCGGGTGTCGGCGGTGAAGACGTCCTCGCCGATCAGGTCCGTGATCTCGTCGTCGGTCCGATCGGCCACCCAGTCGTTGACCGCCTCGCGAGCGCCCTCGTGGTCCCCCTGGTAGTCCACCACGTGGATGCCGACGCCGTAGTGCTGCTGGAGGGTGTCGAGGAACGGGGGCTCCCACTCGACGTCGCGCTGGCCCCAGAGCGAGTTCGCGGTGGAGAGGGCGATCTCGGCCTCCACGGCCTTGCTGTTCGTCCGCCGTCCGTTCCGGTCCCCGAGGGTCGTCTCGAGCCCGTTGAGGCCCGGGTGGAGCGAGGTGGGGTCGGTGCCGAGGAGGGCGTCGAGCTGGTCGGCCGACTCGCCGGCGGCGCCGCTCCGGGTCATGCCGAGGGCCAGGGCGATGCTGGCGGGGGAATAGGCGAGGTTGCCGGTCCCGGTGCCGGCGACGAGGTGGGGGTAGAGCGCAGCGCCGACCCGGCGGGCGACCGCCCCGCCCGCGGCGGCGTCCTCGGCGGTGGCCCGGACGCGCGGCACGTCGGACTCGACGGCCTCCGCCGCGGTCGTGCCGTCGCCCAGGCTGCAGGCGGCGAGCAGCAGGGCGAGGAGGAGACCCGCGGTGGCGACCGCGGTGATCCGGTGGTGCCTCGTCAACGATCCCGCTCCGCTCCGGCGCCCGGCGCCCGCGTCGAGGTCGGTTCGTGGACCGGCTCGGGTACCCGATCGGCACCGGGTCGCTCGATGTGAATCCGGCTCGCCACGGGGGGACGGCCGGGAGGTCTGGCTCAGCCCACGGTGGCCGGGGCGGCCTCGGCGGCGGGTGCGTTCGCCGTGGCGCGGAGGCCGGTGGTGATGCTGGCGAGCACGGCGTCGGTGAACGCCGGGGTGATCTCGCGCCGCTCGACGAGGCGGCGGAAGGTGAACGGCCCGCTGACGATGGCCAGCGCGGTCTCGAGGTCCAGGTCGGGCGACACCTCACCGCGCCGTTGGGCCAGCTCGAGCACGGTGAGGATCGGCTGGCGGCGTGCGGCCATGATCCGGGCCACCATCTCGTCCATCGAGGGGTCGCGGCGGGCGGCGTCGATCAGCAGGGGCAGGAGCTCGCCCACCCGCTGCTCGGACGGATCGTGCATGAAGCGGTCGAACAGGAGGCGGAGATCGGTGGCCAGGCTCCCCGTGTTCGGCGTGGGCTGCTCGATGACGCAGCACGACGCCGCCGACGAGATCAGGCCCTCCCGGCTGCCGAAGTGGCGGTAGAGCGTGGACTTGGCCACCCCGGACCGGGCCGCCACCTCCTCGAGGGTGACCCCCTCCACGCCCGACGCCAGCAGCAGCTCGACGGTGGCGTCGAGCGCCGCTCGGTTCGCCTGTTCGCTGCGGGGACGGGCCACGAGTCGTGATCGTAGCGAAACCTCCCCAGGCCGCGGCTGTCGGCCTGACCCGAGTGTCCGATGTCACGACCTGAGCAGCCCATTCTTCGGTGGAACCGCCCAGTCGGTGCGTAGTGTTCTGATCCGCAGGCGTAGCGGAACCCCGACGCCCGCGCCGATGCGTCGAGGAGCAGCTGTGGCCGCCATCACCCACCACGAGATCGAGCCGGCCGTCTACCGCCGCCGGTGGGCCATCCTGGCCGTGCTCTGCACGAGCCTGATGATCGTGATCATCGGCAACACGAGCCTGAACGTGGCCCTCCCCACGCTGGCCCGGGAGCTCGACGCCTCCACCAGCTCGTTGCAGTGGATGGTCGACGCCTACGCCCTGGTGTTCGCCGGCCTCCTGTTCACCGCGGGCACCATCGGTGACCGCTTCGGGCGCAAGGGCGCCCTGCAGGCCGGCCTGGGGTTGTTCCTGGTGGGCGCGGCGATGGCGTCGGTGGCCGACACCGCCTCCGCGGTGATCGCCGCCCGTGCGGTCATGGGCGTGGCCGCGGCGTTCGTCATGCCCTCCACGCTCTCGATCCTCACCAACGTGTTCCCCGCCCACGAGCGGCCCAAGGCCATCGCCATCTGGGCCGGCATCTCGGGTGGCGGCGCGGCCATCGGCCCCATCGCCTCGGGCTACCTGCTCGAGCACTTCTGGTGGGGCTCGGTGTTCCTGGTCAACCTGCCCTTCATCCTCGTGGCCCTGGTGGCCGGCGCCGTCCTGGTGCCCTCCTCGAAGGACCCCGAGAAGCAGCCGCTCGACATCCCCGGCGCCCTCCTCTCGATCGTCGGCCTCAGCGCCCTCGTCTACGGGATCATCGAGGGACCGATCGAGGGCTGGACCTCCACCACCACCCTCGGCACCTTCGCCCTCGCCGTGGTGGCCCTCGGCCTGTTCGCCGCCCGGGAGCTCACCACCCGCTACCCGATGCTGGACCTCAACCTCTTCCGGGACCGGCGCTTCAGCGTGGCGTCGGCGGGCATGACCCTCACCTTCTTCGCCATGTTCGGCACCTTCTTCCTGGTGGCCCAGTACTTCCAGCTGGTGCTCGGCTACACCCCGCTGGAGTCGGGGCTGTTCCAGCTCCCGATGGCGTTCGTGATGATGAGCATCGCCCCCAACGTCCCCCGCCTGGTGGCCCGCTTCGGGTCGGCCCGCGTGGTGCCGGCCGGGCTCGGCCTCGTGGCCCTGGGGCTGCTGGCCTTCTCCCAGGTGCAGACCGACAGCTCGATCTGGGCCGTCTACCTCGCCATCATCCCGCTCGCCGCCGGCATGGCCACCACCATGACCCCGCTCACCACGCTGATCATGTCGTCGGTGCCGCTCGGCCGGGCAGGCGTCGGCTCGGCCATGAACGACACCACGCGGGAGCTCGGCGGTGCCCTCGGCGTCGCCATCCTCGGTTCGGTGGTGACCTCCCGGTTCACCAGCAGCCTGGGGCCCTCGATCGTCGGCCTCCCGGAGCAGGCTCGCCGCGTGGCCGACTCCGGCCTCACCGGCGCCCTGGCGGTGGCCGACGAGCTCGGTGGCGACGTGGGCGCCCAGCTGGCGGCAGCGGCCCGGTCGGCCTTCGTCGACGGGCTGTCCACGGCCGCGGTGGTCGGCGCCCTCGCCGTCTTCGCCGCCGCGGTGGCCTCGTGGTTCCTGTTGCCCCGGGGCACCGAGGTGCCCGCAGGCGCCCGACCGGGCGAGCTCGACGACGAGGGCGCGTCGGGCGACGCGATCGACGACGGCGTGCTCGCCCCGTCGCCCATCCTCGACTGAGCTCCGCCGGCGCCACCCTCGCAAGGTGGCCGGCGCTCCGAGCGGTGAGCCGTTCGACGGAGCGGCCGGCCGTCTCGAGGGGGAGCAGCCGTCGAGCGGATCAGCCCGCGATCGCAACCGCGCCCAAGACGAGGCTGCCGAAGCCGACCATCGAGCCCAGCGACGTGAACACCAGCACCCGGGTCTGCTCGGCCACCAGGCGGGTCTGCTCGCCGAGCAGGCGGTGGAGGTCGGCCCGCAGCTCGTTGATCTCCCGGGTGTGGCGGAGGTCGAGCTCGTGGAGCTGGCCGTCGAGTCGGTGTTCGAGGTCGGCCAGGCCGTGATCGAGGTCCCGTTTGGTGACCACGTCGGCCCAGCCCACCGGGGGCACGAGATCGGCGAGGGTCATGGCGGCATCCTCTCCCAGGGCGACGGTGGCCCGTTCGATGAGGTGGTGGCGAGCGGCTTCGGTGACGGGCACTGGGCTCCCGGGGCGGTCGGTGGTTGCCGGGAGCCGCCAGGCGGGCTCCGAGACCGTGGCCGAAGCCTACCGAAAGGGGCCGATGTCGCAATGGCCGATGGCGGCCGTCGGCGGACCGCTGCTCAGATCCTCACCGTCAGGCGTAGGCGGTGGGGGTGGTTCGCCGGTGGGCGGCGTCGGAGCGCTTGCCCGACGCGTAGTGGAGCAGCTCGGCCACGGTCTCGGGCTGGTCCAGGACCAGCACGTCCCAGATGAGGCCGTCGGCCTGGGCGGCCTGGAGCGCCTTGGCACCGACCGATCCCGCCTTGGGCACGTCGGTGGTGAGCAGCACGTAGCGGCAGAGCCGCTCCGGGTCGGGGAACTGGGTGCGCAGGATCGCCGCCTTGCCCAGGGCCTTCCAGAGCGTGTCGGTGCGCTCGAGGCCGGGGCGGGAGCTGGAGAAGGCCCCCGACACGTCGAAGATCCACTCGCACCCCGCGTCGTCGGTGCCCACGAAGTTCGCCTCGATGCCCACGCCGACCTTGCGCTTGGCCTCGAGGTGGTCGAGGAAGCCGCAATGCCGGAGCAGCAGCTCGGCCAGCTCCTGGGCGCGGGTGCCGTCGACCGTGGCCCGCTGCTGGTAGCCGATGGCCTCGTGGGCCGACGCCAAGCGAGCCTTGGTGAGCTCGGCGAACAGCGGGGGCAGCAGCGCCTCGGACCGCTCCTTGGCCGCCCACTCGTGGTCCTGGCGGGCCCGGTCGATGCGCTCGGTGGCGGCGGCCGCGTAGGCCGGGTCGGTGTCGTAGCCGGCCCAGCGCCGGCCGCTCTCCACCGCGGCGACGCCGGTGGAGCCCGAGCCCATGAACGGATCGAGCACGAGGTCGTCCTCGAAGGTGTAGAGCTCGATGAGGCGGGCCGGCAGCTCGGTGGGGAACGGTGCCGGGTGGCCCACGCGGGTGGCGGACTCGGGCGGGAACTCCCACAGGTCGAGCGTGAGGTCGAGGAACTTGTCCTTGCCGATGGTGCTGGTGGTGGGCAGCCCCTCGGCGGTGCGCTGGGCCGTGGTGCGGGCGCGGTCGAAGCGGCCCTTGCTGGCCACGATCACCCGCTCGGTCAGGTCGCGCAGCACCGGGTTCTTGGCGCTCTGGAAACTGCCCCAGGCGCAGTTGCCGCCCGCCCCGCGGGCTTTCTGCCAGATGATCTCGCCGCGGAGGAGCAGGCCGAGTTGGTCCTGGAGGATGTGGGTGACGTCGGCCGACAGCGAGCGGTAGGGCTTGCGGCCGAGGTTCGCCACGTTCACCGCGATGCGGCCGCCCGGCTCGAGCACGCGGGCGCACTCGGCGAAGACGTCGGTGAGCATCTGGAGGTAGTCGACGTAGGACGCCGGGATGTGGCCCGCGCCGAGCTCCTCCTCGTAGGCCTTGCCCGCGAAGTACGGGGGCGAGGTGACCACCAGCGCCACCGAGCCGTCGGGCAGCTCGCCCATCTCCCGAGCGTCGTGCACCCAGATCTGGTCGGTGGTGGGGGCGACGGCGACCGTGTCGTCGGTGGAGATCGTGGGGGTGCCGAAGCGCTCGTAGAAGCCCGACGCGTCGTGGTTCTCCCGCCGGCCGACCCCGAAGTTCGAGGTGGAGGTGCCGGGGCGCCGGGTCGGTCGTGCAGCCACGGACGAACCCTACCGGCGGGGGGTGACAGCCGGGTGCCTCGGATCGCGCGTGCGTTCGACGCGGGCCCGGACGCCGGAGGCCGGACCGGACCGGCGGCCCGGGTCGGGGAGGGGGGCGTGCCGGTCAGCGGGGCGGCGCGGTCCCTCGCGGGGTGTCGGCGGGGGACGGGCCGTGGCCGGTGGCATCGGTGCGGTCGAGGCGCTCGGCGACCAGCGCCACCAGCCCGTCGACGTCGGCCACCGTGACGGTGAGGCCCGGGTGGCACCAGCGGGGGAACGGCAGCACGGGCGCCAACGCCCGGTGGAAGCGGAGGCACACGCCGGCGGTGGCGTTGGTGGCGAAGGTGATCCCGTGGTCGGTGCGGGACACCCGGGGTGGGCCGGCCACCAGCGGCCAGCGGTAGGGCCCGCTGGCGGAGACCGACGAGACGTTGTCGAGGGGCGTCAGGACCTGCCACGGGCCGAACCGGACCGCGAGCTCGTGCACCGACACCGTGACCGAGGCGCTGGCGGGGGTCACCAGGAACCCTCGGCACGCCAGGCCCGTCGGGCCGGCGAAGGCGAACGGGAACCGCCGGGTGGAGGAGCTGGTGGCCCCCTCGGCCGACGGCACCGCCTCGCCCGGGGTGGTCATCGGGCGGCGGGGGTGGTGGAGGGCGGGGTCATCGCTCCGGCTCCGGGTCGATCTCGTACGCGGCCGCCAGTTCGGGGTCGTCGACCTCGGAGTCGAAGCCGCCGAGCGAGCTGTCGACGAGGTGGATCGCAGCCTCCTCCGCCGGGATCGGTGCCTCGCCGCCGAGCAGGTCGTCGGACGGGAGCCCGCCGTCCAGCTCGCCGTCCAGCTCGTCGTCGACGGGCGCCTCGGCGCGGTCCGGTTCGTCAGCCATGGCCCTCGCCTACCCGCCACCCGGCCGCGCGTGCCCTCCACCCGCGGGCCCACGCCGGACGAAGCCAGGCCGGACCGCTGCCAGGCCGGACCGGACGGGCCGGGCCCGGGACCAGCCCGGACCGGGATCAGCCCGGACCGGGACCGTCCCACCTCAGGATCAGGCGGGACCGCTACCAGGCCGGGCCGCCGTCAGGCCGGGCCGCGGGATCAGGCCAGGCGCTCCCAGCACCCGACGCCGAGGGGGCCCACCAGCTCGGCGGCGCCGACCTCGGCCGGCAGGTCGCGCTCGGCGCCGTGGAGCGCGTCGCGCCACCGTCCGGCCGGCACGGTCAGCCGCGCGCCCGGGTCGGGGCGGACGGGGACGACCACGAGCACCTCGTCGCCGGGCTCGCCCCGGAGGAAGGCCACCGTGGCCCGCCCCGCCTCGAGCGGCCGGTAGGGCCCGGCGAAGGGCCCCGGCCGCCGGGCGCGCAGCGCCAGCGCGTGGTGGAGCACGTGCAGCTTCGCGGTGGCGCGGGTGGGCTCGGCCCCGGCGCGCACCTGCTCGAGGAGGACCCGACGGCGCTCCCAGTCGACGGCCCGGCGGTTGTCGGGGTCGACCACCGAGAGGAACCAGGTCTCGTCGCCCTGGTACACGTCGCAGACCCCGGGCGTGGTGGCCCGCAGGAGCGTCTGGCCCACCGCGGCCCACTCGCCGGCCTCGGCCACCCGCTCGGCGAACGGGAGGAAGTCGGCCGTGAAGGCGGGCAGGGTGAGCAGGTCGTGCGCGTAGCGCTGCACAGCGGCTTCGTGGGCCTCGTCGGGGTCGGCCCAGGTGGTCTCCAACTTGGCCTCGCGCAGGGCCTTCACCAGGAACTCGTCGAGGCGGTCGGTGGTGATCGGCCACGACCCGAGGAGCGTCTGGAACAGGAACCACCGCTCGCCCGGGGTGGGACCGCCGTCGCCCACCAGGTGCTCGGTGAGGTCGAACCAGTGGCGCACGTGCCGGGCGAGGTCGTCGGCCATGGTGGAGAGGGCGCCGATGCGGGCCCGGCTGTCGGCCGAGCGCTTGGTGTCGTGGGTGGTGGCGGCGAGCAGGCCGAGCGGCGTGCGGGCCGCCCGGTCCTCGCACGCCGCGTGGAAGGCCGCCACCGGGAGGCCGAAGCGGGTGGGGTCGCTGCCCACCTCGTTCAGGGCGAGCAGGCGGGCGGACCGGTAGAAGGCGGTGTCCTCCACGCCCTTGGCGGTGATCGGGGCGGTGGTCTGCTGGAAGCGCGTGACGAGCTCGCCGTGGCCCGGGTCGTCGAGCAGCAGCCGGGCCGCCAGCTCGGGCACGGCGCCGGACGCAGCCACCGCGGCGCGGTCGTCGTCGGTGACCACGCCACCGTCGGGCTCCACGTAGGCGCGGTACACCGGGAAGTGGACGATGGCCTCGGCGATCGCCTCGCGGGACACGTCGGGGGCCAGCTCGCACAGCCGGTCGAGCTCGCGGGAGAACGGTCCGTCGAGCTGCTCCCGCTTGGCCGCCAGCGCCACCTCCTCGAAGGCGCGGTCGTCGCCGGTGAGCGCCACGTAGGCCTCGGTGAGGGCGGCCTCGCCCTCGGGGTCGACGAAGAGGGCGGTGGCGTCGACGGCGAACTCGTAGCCGACGGTGCCGGCCACGGGCCACGGGCGCAGGGCCTCGCCCGGGTGGAGGATCTTCTCCACCCAGATCGGGACGCCGGCCTCGTCGTGGAGCCGCTGCAGGTAGCCGGCCGGGTCGGTGAGCCCGTCGGGGTGGTCGATGCGCAGCCCGTGGACCACGCCGTCGCGCACCAGCTCCAGCACCTTGGTGTGGGTCCGGTCGAAGACCTCGGGGTCCTCCTGGCGGACGCCGGCCAGGCCGTCGATGTCGAAGAACCGCCGGTACCAGCCGGTGCCGGGGTCGACGTCGAAGATCCGCTGGCGCTCGGCCTCGTCGCGCCACCAGGGGGTCTCGTCGGAGGCCGCCAGGTGGTTGGGCACGATGTCGAGCAGCACCCCGAGGCCGGCCTCGGCGGCGGTGGCGGCCAGGGCCCGCAGGGCGGCCTCGCCGCCCCGCTCGGCCGACACCCGGGTGGGGTCGGTGCCGTCGTAGCCGTGGGTGGAGCCGGCGACCGACTCCAGCGCGGGGGAGAGGTAGAGGTGGGAGATCCCCAGGTCTCGGAGGTGGGGCACCATGGCCTCCGCCTCGGCGAAGCCGAAGTCGGCGGTGAGCTGCAGCCGGTAGGTCGCCCGCCAGGGAGGTGGGGCGGCGGGGCCGCTCATGCGACGCGGCGCAGCACGGTGACCGAGCGACCCGGGCTCAGGACCTGGCCGCGCGCCGGCACCTGCCACTCGTCGGCCGGCGTGTCGGGCCACGCCGTGCCCAGCTCGAACGACCAGCGCCGACCCAGGCGGGCGGCCGGCAGGGTGAAGCCGACCTCGTCCTCCCACCCGTTGAAGAGGAGGAGGAACGAGTCGTCGGTGATGCGGCCGCCGTGGGCGTCGCGCTCGGTGATGGCGCCGCCGTTCAGGAAGAGCCCGAGCACCTTCTCGTGCCCGTCGTTCCACTTGCGCTGGGGCATGCGCCGCCCGTCGGTGCCGAACCACCAGGCATCGGGCACCGAGCCCGGGTCGGAGGCGGCACCCCGCAGGAACGACCGGCGCCGCAGGACGGGGTGGGCGTGGCGGAGGGTGATGAGGCGGCGGGTGAAGGCGAGGAGCGCCCGGTCGTCGTCGTCGAGGTCCCAGTCGAACCAGCTGATCTCGGTGTCCTGGCACCAGGCGTTGTTGTTGCCGCCCTGGGTCCGGCCCATCTCGTCACCGCCCACGATCATGGGGACGCCCTGGCTCAGCAACAGGGTGGCCAGGAGGTTGCGCTGCTGGCGGGCCCGGAGGGCGCAGATGTCGGGGTCGTCGGTGGGCCCCTCGGCGCCGCAGTTCCACGACCGGTTGTCGTCGGTGCCGTCGCGGTTGTCCTCGAGGTTGGCCTCGTTGTGCTTGCCGTCGAAGGCCACGAGGTCGGCCAGGGTGAAGCCGTCGTGGGCGGTCACGAAGTTCACCGAGGCGTAGGGCCGGCGGCCGTCGTCGCCGTAGAGGTCGCTCGACCCGGCCACCCGGTCGGCCAGGGTGGCGATGGCGTCGTGGCCCCGCCAGAAGTCGCGCACGTGGTCGCGGTAGATGCCGTTCCACTCGGACCACAGCCCGGGGAAGCCGCCCACCTGGTAGCCACCCGGCCCCACGTCCCAGGGCTCGGCGATGAGCTTCACCTCGGACAGGACCGGGTCCTGGTGGATGGCGTCGAAGAACCCGGAGCCCTTGTCGAAGTCGTAGGTCTCGCGGCCGAGCACCGAGGCCAGGTCGAAGCGGAAGCCGTCGACGTGGCACTCCTCCACCCAGTAGCGCAGCGAGTCGGTCACCAGGCGGAGCACGCTCGGGTGGACGATGTTGAGCGAGTTCCCGGTGCCGGTCCAGTCGAGGAAGAACCGGGCGTCGTCGGGCATCGAGCGGTAGTACGAGACGTTGTCGACGCCCTTCATCGACAGCATCGGCCCGAGGTGGTTGCCCTCGCCGGTGTGGTTGTAGACGACGTCGAGGATGACCTCGATGCCGGCGCGGTGCAGGGCCTTCACCATCCCCTTGAACTCGCGCACCTGCTCGCCGCGCTCGCCCGTGGCCGCGTAGCCGGAGTGGGGGGCGAAGAAGCCCACGGTGCTGTAGCCCCAGTAGTTGGTGAGGCCCTTGTCGTGGAGGAAGCCCTCGTCGGCGATGTGGTGGATCGGGAGCAGCTCCACCGCGGTCACGCCCAGCTCCACCAGGTGGGCGATGGCGGCGTCGGACGCCAGCCCGGCGTAGGTGCCCCGCAGGTCCTCGCGGACCTCGGGGTGGCGCTGGGTGTAGCCCTTGACGTGCACCTCGTAGAACACGGTGCGCGAAAGCGGCGTGCGCGGGTGCTCCACGCCCTCCCAGTCGAACGACTCGTCGACCACGATCGACTTCGGGATGGCGACGGCGTCGTCCTCGTCGTCGATCTCGAGGTCGGCGTCGTCGCCGCCGGGCACGTAGGGCAGGGTGCTGGCCGCGTCCTCGTCGACGCGCCCCTCGATGGCCTTGGCGTAGGGGTCGATGAGCAGCTTCGCCGGGTTGAAGCGGTGGCCGTTGGGCGGGTCCCAGGGTCCGTGCACGCGGTAGCCGTAGCGCTGCCCGGGACCGACGTCGGGGAGCTCGACGTGCCAGTAGAACGACTTCTGCTCCACCACCGGCACGCGCTCCTCGTTGCCGTCGTCGTCGAAGAGGCACAGCTCCACGCTGGTGGCGTGCTCGGAGAACAGCGAGAAGTTGGTGGTCGAGCCGTTCCAGGTGGCGCCGACGGGCGACGGGCGGCCCGGCCACGAGTGGCGGGTGCTGGGCGGGTGGGCGTCGTGCGGGGCGTGCTCGCCTTCGGAGCTGTGGTCGGTCATGGGGCAGCGTCGTCTTTCCAGAGGAGGGCACCCGAGCGGGCGGGGAGGAGGAGGTGGGGCTGGCCGGGGGTGACGGTGCCGGCGGTGCCGGCGTGGGTGGCCACCTCGACGCGTGCGGGTGGGCACGGCACGAACCGGTCCTCGTCGGCGAAGTTGGCGAGGAGGACCGACGTACCCCGTTCGACCCGCAGCCATCCGTCGGCCTCGTCGAAGGCGACCTCGGCCGGCACCCGCGGGAGCTGGGGCCGGACCTCCAGCAGCCGGCGGTACAGCCCGGCGAGGTGGGGGTCGGCCCGGCGGGTGAGGCGCGACCGCTCGAAGGTGGCGAGGGCCTGCGGGTCGGGGACGTCTTCGCCGGTGGCGGCCGAGAAGTCGGCGAACTCGGCCCGTCGCCCCTCGCGGGTGGCGTCGGCGATGAAGTCGTCGCGGTGGTCGGAGAAGAACTGGAAGGGCGCGTCCTCGCCGTGCTCCTCGCCCATGAAGACCAGGGGGGTGAACGGGCTGGTGAGGGTGCAGAGGGCGGCGAGGGCCCGGGCCTCGGCGGGCAGGCGGTCGCCCAGCGGGCGGTTGCCGACCTGGTCGTGGTTCTGGTCGAACACCACGAAGCGCTCGGGGTCGACCTCGTCGGCCGGCGCGCCGAAGCGCCGGCCCCGGTACCCCGACCAGGTGCCGTCGTGGACGTAGGGCCGGTGGAACGCCTTGGCCAGCTGGCCCAGCTGGCCGAAGTCGACGTACCAGCCCTGGCGGTCGTCGGTCAGGAGGGTGCGGAGGGCGTGGTGGAAGTCGTCGGCCCAGTCGGCGTCGAAGCCCCACCCGCCGTGCGACTCGGCCAGCACGGTGCGGGGGTCGTTGAGCCCGCTCTCGGCGACGAGCAGGGCGTCGGGGTGCACCTCGCGCACGCGGGCGGTGAGCTCGGCCAGCACCGGCCGGGCGCTCTGGTCGACGATGGCGTGGCAGGCGTCGACGCGGAGGCCGTCGATCCCGACCTCGCCCACCCACCACTCGGCGCTCTGGAGGATCGTCTCGCGGACCGCGCCGGACCCGGGCCCGTCGACGTTGACGGCCGACCCCCACGGCGTGTGGTGGCGATCGGTGAAGAAGGGCCCGTAGCGGTCGTAGGTCTGGTCGCCGGTGGGCCCGATGTGGTTGTAGACCACGTCGAGCACCACGCCGAGGCCCACCTCGTGGGCCACGTCCACGAGGGCCACGAGGGCGGCGGGCCCGCCGTAGCTGTGCTGGGTGGCGCTCCAGAAGATGCCGTCGTAGCCCCACCCGCGATCGCCGGGGAACTGCCCGACCGGCATCAGCTCCACGTGGGTGATGCCGAGCTCGGCCAGCGGGGCGAGGTGCTCGGCCACCCCGGCGAGGTCGCCGGACGCCGAGAACGTCCCGACGTGCAGCTCGTAGAGCACCACCTCGTCGGCGTGGTGGTGCGGCCGCGGGGGTCGGCCGCCGGTGCCCGGCGCGACCGCCCCGATGACCGCCGGGTCGACCAGCGCGGAGGGTCCGGTGGCGCCCTCGGGCTGCCAGCGCGACCACGGATCGGCCACCGGCTCGCCGTCGATCACGATCCAGTAGGGCGTGGCGTGCGGCGCGCCGTCGATCGTGGCCGTCCAGACCCCGAGGCCCGCAGGGTCGGCCGGGTGGTCGTGATCGGCGAGGCGCACCGCGACCCGCTCGGCCGCAGGCGCCCACAGGCGGAAGGTGGCGTGGCCACCGGTGGTGCGCGCCCCGAGGGGGTGCTCGAACGGGAGGAGGTCGGCGGGGGACAGAGGCGTCACCCTCAAGGCTCGGCGTGCCCGAGCCACACCACGCCGAGCGGCGGCAGGGTGACGCGAGCCGACGTGGGCTGGCCGTGGGCCGGGGGGCCGTCGGCCTCCACGGCACCCAGGTTGCCCACGCCCGATCCGCCGTAGTGGTGGGCGTCGGTGTTCAGGAGCTCCTGCCAGGAGCCGGGGCGGGGCAGGCCGAGGAGGTAGTCGTGGCGGGCGGTGGGCGAGAGGTTGGCCGCGCAGGCGAGGACCTGTCCGTCGACCCCGATGCGGAGGAAGGCGGCGACGTTCTGGTCGGCGTCGTCGGCCACCAGCCAGGTGAAGCCGGCCGGGTCGAAGTCGACGGTCCAGAGCGCCGGCCGGTCGCAGTAGGTGTGGTTGAGGTCGCGCACCAGCTGGTGCACGCCGGCGTGGCCGGCGTCGGCCAGGAGGTGCCAGTCGAGGGAGCGGTCGTGGTCCCACTCGCGCTCCTGGGCGAACTCGCCGCCCATGAACAGCAGCTGCTTGCCGGGGTGGGCCCACATCCAGGCGAAGAGGGCCCGCACGTTGGCGAGCTGCTGCCACCGGTCACCGGGCATCTTGGTGAGCAGCGAGCCCTTGCCGTGGACCACCTCGTCGTGCGACAGCGGCAGCACGAAGTTCTCGGTGAAGGCGTAGTGGAGGCCGAAGGTGAGGTCGTGGTGGTGGAACCGGCGGTGGATCGGGTCGTGGGCCAGGTAGTCGAGCGTGTCGTGCATCCAGCCCATGTTCCACTTGAACCCGAACCCGAGCCCGCCGCCGTCGACCGGCCGGGACACGCCGGGCCACGCGGTGGACTCCTCGGCGATCGAGAGCACCCCGGGGTGGTCGGCGTGGACGACCGTGTTGGCCTCCTGGAGGAGCGACACCGCCTCCAGGTTCTCGCGACCGCCGTGCACGTTGGGCAGCCAGGCGTCGTGGGCGCGGGAGTAGTCGAGGTAGAGCATGGAGGCCACCGCGTCCACCCGCAGGCCGTCGACGTGGTACTCCTCGAGCCAGTACCGGGCGTTCGAGAGCAGGAAGCTCCGCACCCCGCCCCGCCCGAAGTCGAACACGTAGGTGCCCCAGTCGGGCTGCTCGCCGCGACGGGGATCGGGGTGCTCGTAGAGCGGCGTGCCGTCGAAGCGACCGAGCGCCCACTCGTCCTTGGGGAAGTGGGCCGGCACCCAGTCGAGGATCACGCCGACGCCCGCCTGGTGCAGGGTGTCGATCAGGAACCGGAGGTCGTCGGGCGTGCCCCAGCGGGCCGCCGGGGCGAAGTAGGACGTGACCTGGTAGCCCCAGGACCCGGCGAAGGGGTGGCCCATCACCGGCAGCAGCTCCACGTGGGTGAAGCCGAGGTCGGACACGTACGCCGCCAGCTCCGGCGCCACCTCGCGGAAGGTCCGTTCGCGCAGCGGCTCGGCGGGGTCTCGCCGCCACGAGCCGAGGTGCACCTCGTAGACCGACATCGGCGCCGCCCACTGGTCGGCGGCGTCGCGCCGGCGGAGCCAGTCGTGGTCGCCCCAGGCGTGACGGGCCACGTGCACGATGGACGCCGTGGCCGGTGCCCCCTCGGTGCGGAAGGCGAGCGGATCGGCGTGCTCGACGGTGGCGCCGTCGGGGCCGGTGACGGCGAACTTGTAGCGGTGGCCTTCCCGGGCGTCGGCGCTGAAGCCGGCCCACACCTCCGAGCCGTCCACCCGGGCGAGGGGCGTGGTGGACCGGTCCCAGTAGTTCCAGTCCCCCACCACGGAGATGCGCTGGGCCGCGGGGGCCCACACCGCGAAGGCCACCCCCTCGACGCCATCGACGGTGGTGGGGTGGGCGCCCAGGTGGTGGTGCAGGTCGAGGTGGCGGCCCTCGGACAGGAGGTGGCGGTCCAGCTCGCCCACCAGGCCGGCCGGATCGGCGACGGAGCCGGTCATGCGCGACCCTGCGCCAGCAGCCGGGTGAGGCCGTCGACGGGGAGGCCCACCCACTCGGGGCGGTGGGCCAGCTCGTAGTCGATCTCGTACACGACCTTCTCCAGTTCCAGCAGGGACAACAGGGTGTGGGTGGCGGCGGCCGAGGTGGGGAGCAGGGCCGGCTCCACGGCGGCCAGGTAGCCGTCGAGGAAGGCGGCCCGGGCGGCCGGCTCCCAGCCGTCGGACAGGCGGTGCCCGTGGGCGCGCCGGTGGGTGGCGGCGGCGTAGGCGAAGGAGCGCACCATGCCGGCCACGTCGCGCAGGGGCGAGTGGCGCCGGCGGCGCTCGGCGAGCGGGCGCGTGGGCTCACCCTCGAAGTCGAGGACGACCCACCCGTCGTGGCTGTCGACCACCTGACCGAGGTGCAGGTCGCCGTGGTGGCGGATGGCGGCTCCGAGGTCGGTGCCGAGGCGGGCGGCGAGGTCGGCGGCGAGGGCGCGCACCTCGGCGGCCCGCCCGGCCACGGCGGCCAGGGTGGCCGGCTCCGGTCGGTCGGTGGTGGAGGCCAGCGTGCGCTCGGCGTCGTCGCCGACGGCAGCGACGATCTCGGTGAGGCGCGCCGGCGCGAGCGGCACCGCGCCGAAGGCCTCGGGGGCGTCGCCGCCGGGCCCGTCGACGGCCGGCATCGCGAGCGCGCCGTGCAGCTCGGCCAGCGCGGTGCCGAGGTGGTGGAGCCGAGCCAGCAGGGCCGCCGGGTCGCCGGCCAGCGCGGAGAGCACGAGGCCCCAGGCGTCGAGGGCGCCGGGGACGAGGTCCTGGACCACGCCGAGCGCGGTGGTGTCGGCCGAGCCTTCGGGCGGTTCGAGCTCGTACCAGCCGGCGAGGCGGGCGACCGGCGCCGTCCGCCCTGCCTCCGCCACCCGAGCGAGGTGGCGGCCCACCTCGATCTCGGGGTGGGGGCCGGCCTGGAGGCGGCGGAAGAGCTTGAGGACGTGGGTGCCGCCGACGACAACCGAGGTGTTCGACTGCTCGCCGCCGAGCGGGCGGGCCGGCGACTCGCCGAGCGGCGTGCCCGACGTGAGCCAGCTGCCCACGACCCGGCCCGCCTGCCCGCGGGCACCACGCCCGGCGCCGGCGATCCAGTGGGCGAGCACGGTGGCGGAGGCGGGGTCGTCGCCCACGTCGGGGCGGTCGGTGTGGTGGGGGTGGTCGGGGCCGGGCACCAGCAGCTGGTACCGATCGCCCTGGGCGGTGGTGGCCACGCCGATGGCGAGGGCCGGGGTGACCGGCAGATCGGCGGTGACCAGGGTGGCCCCGCCGGGCGCGTCCGGTCCGGCGTCGGGGCCCTGGTGCGCGGCCGGGCGGGCGTGGTCGGCGAACCAGCGCCGGCCGGCCAGCCATCCGGCCAGCGCCTCGGGGGAGGTGGGCCCTTCGTGCCGGTCGGGCACCAGGGTGTCGGCGATGGCGATCGCCGCCTCGAGGTCCGGGCCGGCGTCGCGGTGCTCCGGGGGCGGTGGGCCTGCGGGCTGCTCGGCTCCCGGAGCGCCGACCATCCGCTTCGCGCCGGCCACCTTCTCGGCGCCCGCGGTCTTCTTGGCGCCCGCGGTCTTCTTGGCTCCCGCGGTCTTCTTGGCTCCCGCGGTCTTCTTGGCGCCGGCGGTCTTCTTGGCTCCCGCGGCCTTCTTCGCCCCCGATGGGGGACCGGGTGGGCGGTCGGGGCCCGGGGCCGCGTCGGCGGGGGTGGGGTCGTGCTCCGGCGTCATCGGCCGACGGGCGCGAGGCGACGGCGCAGCCGGGGGGCAGGTCGGTCGAGGCTCGAGGTCGGTCGGGGGGTCACGTCGGGGTCGGCTCCTCACCGTGGGGACCGGTGCAGTCCTGCCCCATGCTTGCCGACCGGATGCCCGTCGCCGACATGACCGGCCGGTCGGGCGTCACGGTGGCGCGGGCGGTGGTCCGTCCGGACGCAGCGGACGAGGGGGGCGGCGGCGTGATCAGGGCGTGACGACGGTGAGCAGGTGGGCCGGGCGCGGGCCGGGCTCGAGGCGCACGTAGTTGCGGCCGAGGTGCCAGGTGAACCGCTCGCCGGTCAGCAGGTCCTCCACCTCGAAGCTCGGCGGCAGGCCCAGGTCGTCGGGCACGATGCAGACGCCCTCGTGGGCCACGTCGGGGTCGAGGAGCACCACGCACAGGACCGTGTCGGGACCGGTCGCGGTGTCGGTCCGCTTGGCGTAGGCGAGCAGCGCCGGGTTCTCGGTCTCCAGGACCCGGGTGCCGGTGAGGTGCTGGAGGGCGGGCCGGCTGCGGCGGATGCGGTTGAGCTCGGCCAGCAGCGGCAGGAGGGGACCGTCGAGGGTCCGCTCCCGGGCCTCGAACTTCTCCGAGTCGAGGTACTCCTCGGAGCCCTCGCGCACCGCCACGTGGTCGAACGACTCGAAGCCCGAGTAGACGCCGTAGGAGGGCGACAGGGTGGCGGCCAGGATCAGGCGACTGACGAAGGTGTTGGGCCCGCCGTGCTGGAGCTGCTCGGTGAGGATGTCGGGCGTGTTGACGAAGAAGTTGGGCCGGAAGAACTCGGCCTCCGGCCCGGCGAGCTCGGTGACGTAGTCGGCCAGCTCGGTGGAGGACTGCTTCCAGGTGAAGTAGGTGTAGCCCTGGCTGAACCCCACCTTGCCGAGCTCCTGCATCATGGCCCGGTAGGTGAAGGCCTCGGCCAGGAAGATGGTGTCGGGGTGGGTGGCCCGCACCCCGGCGATGAGCCACTCCCAGAACGGGATGGCCTTGGTGTGGGGGTTGTCCACCCGGAAGACGCGCACGCCGCGCTCGACCCAGGCCAGGACCACGTCGCGCAGGGCGGCCCACAGGCCACGCCAGTCGTCGCTGTCGAAGTCGACGTTGTAGATGTCCTGGTACTTCTTGGGGGGGTTCTCCGCGTACTTGAGGGTGCCGTCGGGCCGGCGGGAGAACCACTCGGGGTGCTCGGTGAGCCAGGGGTGGTCCGCGGAGCACTGGATGGCCAGGTCGAGGGCCACCTCCATCCCCAGGTCACGGGCGTCGCGCACGAGGGCCTCGAGGTCGGCGACGGTGCCGAGCTCCGGGTGGACGGCGTCGTGGCCACCGGTGGCGTCGCCGATCGCCCAGGGCGACCCGGGGTCGTCGGGCCCGGCCACCAGGGTGTTGTTGCGGCCCTTCCGGTTGGTCAGCCCGATGGGGCTGATCGGGGGGAGGTACACCACGTCGAAGCCCAGCTCCGCCAACGCGGGGAGGCGTCGGCGGACGCCGGCCAGGCCGCCCCACGATCGGGGGAACAGCTCGTACCAGGCGCCGAACCGGGCGAGGACCGGGTCGACGTCGAGGCGGCCCGGCTGCGGGAGCTGCCCGGCGCCCGAGCGATCGGGGTGGGCGTCGCACACCGCGGCCAGCTCGGGGTCGAGGGCGGTCAGCACCCGTTCGGTGGTGGCCCGGTCGGCATCGCCGACCACGGTGGCGGCGTCGTGCACGACGGTGGCAGCCGTGGGGTCGTCGGCCCCCTGGGCCCGCTCGCCGGCCCGCTGCAGGAGCAAGGCGCCCTCGGCGAGCTCGCTGCCGAGGTCGGCCTGGCCGCCGTCGACCTTGCGCTGGAGCTCGTGTCGCCACGACGCCAGCGGATCGGCCCAGGCCCGGACGTCCCAGGTCCAGGCGCCGGGCCGGTCGACCGTGACGGTGGCGGCCCAGCGCACGCCTAGCTCGGCCCCGTCGACGTGGGTCACGGGGTGCGTGGTCGTGGCGCCATCGGGGCCGGTGAGCTCCAGTTCGGCTCGCAGGACCTCGTGGCCGTCCCGGAGGACGTCGACCGACAGCGTCACCACGTCACCGACCGTGCGCTTGGGGGCGTAGCGGCCACCGTCGATCGAGGGGAGCGGCCGGCCCACCACGACGCGCTGGGGGCGCTCGGCGGGGGGTTCGAAGGGCGCGTCGGCGCCCGCCTCGGGTGGCTGGGTCCTGGGGGCTGGGGTCACGTGGTGCTCGGCTCCTCGCCGGTGGGTCGGCTCCACCCTGCCCGATGGGGGCCGGGGCGATGCCCGCAGCGGCCGGGCGGGGCCCGGTCGGGCGTCACGCCTCGCCGGACGGCCCCGGCTCGACGCCCCCGACGTGCCGGGTGCCGTCAGCTGCCGAGGTCGATGGCGCCGGGGCAGGCGCTGAGGGCCTCGAACAGCTCGGCCATCAGCGTGGGATCCCCGTCGGGGGCGTCGGCGCCCTCGGTGACCTCGATCGCCACCAGGCGGCGCACCAGGTCGTCGGGCACCGCCTCCACCAGGCAGCGCTCGTCGTCGGCGGCGACGGTGGCGCCCTCGGTGAGGCCCTCGACGAACGTGGCGGTGAGGTCCACGTCGCACGCCTCGATGGCATCGACCAGCTCGGAGATCTCGGCGTCGCTGAGGGCCACCCGGGCCGCCTTCTCGTCCAGCCCCTCGTCGGTGCTCAGCTCGTCGGGCTCCACGCCCGCCTCGTGGAGCCGCTCGGGCCGGAGGGTGTTCACCCACCGCGGCGCGATGCAGGTGGCCTCGGACCGGGTGACGTGCAGGTCGCCGGCGCCGTGATCGGCCAGGCTGCGCGCCATCGCGGTGACGTAGGGCCGACCGGCGACCGTGACGGTGCCGGGCGTGTCGTCGTCGCCGCCGCAGGCCGTCGCCAGGACGGCCAGGCACGCGACCACCACCATCAGCCTTCGGACCACGCACCAGCCTCCGCTTCCCCTCCCACGGTACGGGGGGCGACCCCGGAGGGACGAATGGGAACCGGGCACGGTTCCCCGGCCCCGTCAGCCCGGTCGGCGACCGACGACGTAGAGGCGCTCGGTGTCCACCTCGACGCCGGCGATCGGGCCCCGGCGGTACCACTCGACGTCGACGAGGCCGGCCGTGGCCACCGCCCCGAGCACCTGGTCGGCGTCGTGCAGGGCGAAGGCCACGTCGACGTCGTGGCCCCACCACTCGTCGAGGTGGCGCAGCTCGGGGCCGACGTGGACGGCGAGGGCGAGCCACCCGCCCGGGCGGAGGGTGGCGGCCAGCAGGGCCACGGCCGGGGGCAGCTCGGAGCCGGCGAGGTGGACCAGGGAGTACCACGCGGCGACCGCGGCCCAGCCGGGACCGGTCGAAGGTGGTGGCAGGGCGGTGAGGTCGGCCACCTCGAAGGGGACCTCGCTTACGCGCCGGCGGGCCTCGGCCACCATGCCCGGCGACAGGTCGAACCCGGTCACGTCGGCGCCCGCCGCCGCCAGGTGGAGCGCCACGTGCCCGGGCCCGCAGCCCGCGTCGGCCACCGGCCCGCCGTCGGCCAGCTCCACCACCCGCTCCAGCAGCCAGCGGTCGAACGGCTTGGCGTCCAGCTCGTCGGCCAGCTGCTCCGCGTAGCTGGTCGCCACCTCGTCGTAGGTGGCGACCACCCGGGCGTCGCGAGCAGCAGGGCCGTCGGCCAGCACGCCCTCGGTGACCGCCGGGTCGGGCCCCGGCGCGGCGGTCGGACCGGTCGGACCGGCCGGCTCCGGGTCGACGATCCCCACCGGGCCGAGCAGGTGCACCCAGCGCTGCTCCTTCTGGCCGGGGCGCCGCTCGAGCTCGCGCACCACCGGACCGGGGCGGTCGCGGAGGTCGGCCAGGGTGGCGTCGACCGAGGACGCCTCGCGGAACCGGTGGAGCCGCTCGGACCGGGCGCGCAGCTCGCCGGGCGTCTGGGGGCCGCGCAGGAGGAGGAGGGTCAGGACCGCCCGGGCCCCGCCGTCGAGGTCGAGGCGCTCGTCGAGCACCTGGCGGTACTTGACGACGCGGGCGCCGTGGCTGGCGTGGACCATGCGCACCAGGCCCCTCGCCTTGAGGTCGTCGAGCGCCTGGGCCACCTCCCGCTCCTCGAGGGCGAGGATCGGGTCCCGGCCCGAGCTCTGGTTGCAGGCCGTCCGCAGGCCGTTGAGCGTCATCGGGTACGACGCGGGCACGGTCCGCTCCTTCTCCAGCAACGATCCCAGCACCCGCTGCTCGATCGCCGTGAGGGTGGGGACCGTCCCGTCGCTGTCCATGGGCAGACCCTACGAGCGCCCGGGTCCGCGGCGCGGGCCGCCGGTGCGCCCGGGCCGTGCCGGTAACCTCGCCCGCACATGGACGACCCCGATCAGCTGCCCTTCGTGGCCCCGTCCGCGGCCGTCCCACCGGAGCCGGCGCCCGAGCCGCCGGTGGCGGAGCAGGGGGTCGAGCCGGTCGTCGAGCCCGAGCCTGTGCGGGCGGTCCCCGCGCCCACGGCGTCCCGGTCGTTCCAGGCCTCGGCGGGCATCCAGGGACGCCAGTTCGCCGAGCAGTGCGACACGCTCCTGGCCCACCTCGGCTACGAGCTGCGCGGTCGGCGGGTGCTGCCCGAGGTGGGGGTGGAGATCGACCAGGAGGCCGTCAGCCCCACGGGCACGGTGGTGTGGTTCGAGTACAAGGGCTCCATCCAGGGCCACCGCCCGGGCCTGCGCCGCACCGACACCATGAAGAAGGCCATCGCCAACGGCGCCCTGTTGCGGGGCCTGGCCGATCCGGCGCCCTACGTGGTGATCACGTCGCACCTCCCCGAGGCGGGGTCGGGCGCCGCCATGCTCGCCACCGCGGTGGAGCTCCGCTACCTCGCCGACGTGGTCTGCCTCTACGACCCGAGCTCCACCACCCGGCTCGGCCGCTGGTAGCGGCTCGTCCCGCCCGCGCGGCCCGCCCGTCCCGTCCGGCCCCGCCGGTCGGTTGCCGGTCGGGCGCCGGCCCTCGTCACTCCGGGATGGCGTCGGGGTGGAGGGAGCGGGTGATGCCCGGGCCCGTGACCTCGGTGACCGGGTCGTCGTCGGCATCGAGCTCGAGCCGCAGGGCCTTGGACATGACCGCGTGGAGGTCGTACCAGCAGGCGATGTAGGTGAGCTCCAGGATGGCCACCTCGGTGAGGTGCTCGGCGAGGGCAGCGAAGGTGGCGTCGGAGGCCCGCCCCCCGTGGAGCACCAGGGCGTCGGTCCAGGCCAGCACCGCACGCTCGGCCGGGGTGTAGGCGTCGGCCGTCTCCCAGGCGGTGATGGCCTGGATCTTCTCCTCGGCCACCCCGTTGTCGCGGCACGCCTTGCTGTGCTGGGAGAAGACGAAGCGGCTGCCCCGGGCCCAGCCGACCCGCAGCTGCGACAGCTCCCGGAGCTCGACCGGGAGCTCCCGATCGGGCGACCGGTAGAACTGGAAGCCGCCGACGCAGTGGGCCATCAGGTCGGGCGACTGGGCCACCACCGTCCACCAGTCGCCGGTGGTGCCGTTGGGCAGCCCCGGCTCGGCCACCGGATCCCGGTCGCCGAAGATGAAGTCGTACATCGCGGTGACGATGCCCTCGGGGGCTCGGTCACGCGGCACCTGGCTGAGTCGGGGCACGGCTCGCTCCTCGATCGGGTCGACGTGGCGGCGACCGTAGGGGGTCGGTGGCGGGCCCGCCCGGCCGACTCAGTCGCGGACGTCCATCCGACCGGATTGCCAGGCCCAGGCCGCCAGCTCCACCCGGTTCCGGGCGCCCAGCTTGGCCTGGAGGCTGGCCAGGTGGCTCTTGACGGTGGAGGGCGAGACGAAGAGCAGGGTGCCGATCTCGGCGTTGGTGTGGCCCAGGGCCACCAGGCGGAGCGCGGCCTCCTCCCGCTCGCTCAGCCGGTCGACGGGCTCGACCACCGCCGCCCGGCGGGAAGCTCCGTCCCGGACCTGTCGCAGCAGGCGGATCGTGATCTGGGGGGAGACGAGGGCATCGCCGCGAGCGGCGGCCCGGACCGCCTCCACCAGCAGCGCCGGCCCGGCGTCCTTGAGCAGGAAGCCGCTGGCGCCGTGGAGCAGGGCCTCGTGGACGTAGTCGTCGAGGTCGAAGGTGGTGACGACCACCACCCGGAGCGGGTCGGCCACGTCGGGGCCGGCCAGCAGGCGGGTGACCTCGAGACCGTCGAGCTCGGGCATCCGGATGTCGAGGAGGCACACGTCGGGCCGCAGGCGGCGGGCGAGATCGAGCGCGGTGCGCCCATCCTCGGCCTCGGCCACCACCTCGATGCCGCCGGCCGCCTCGAGGATCATCCGAAACCCCGTCCGCACCATGGCCTGGTCGTCGGCCAGGACCACCCGGATCACCGGAGCGCCCGGGCCGACGGCACGTCGAGGGGGAGGAGGGCCCGGACCTGCCACCCGTGGCCAGGGGGATCGACCGGGCCTGCGGTGAGGGTGCCCCCCAGCGCCTCGGCCCGTTCCTGCATGCCGACGAGACCGTACCCCCGGCCGTCCGGGCGGCCTCCGCCCACCGGGACGAGGCCGTCATCGGTCACCGTGACCACCGCGTGGTCGCCGACCACCCGGACCTCGACGTCGGCCCGGGTGGCGCCGGTGGCGTGGCGTCGCACGTTGGTGAGCGACTCCTGGACGATGCGGTGGGTCGACGCCGCCACCGTCCCGAAGAGGTGGTGACGCGACGCGGGGTCGATCGTGAGGTCGACGGCAGGGCCGAGCGCCGAGCTGGCGCTCACCAGGTCGTCGAGGCCGGCCAGTCCCACCGGTGGCGCGACCGGCGCCGCGCCGTCGTCACGCAGCGACCCCACCAGTCGACGCATGGCCGTCAGGACGTCCCGGCCGGCTCCCTCGATCTGGTCGAGCGCTCGAGCCGCCGCGGCCGGATCGCGGTCCGCCACCACGCCCGCGGCCTGGGCCTGGACCACGATGCCGGTCACGTAGTGGGCCACCAGGTCGTGGAGCTCGCGTGCCAGGTCGAGGCGCTCGTCGAGGCGGGCCGCCTCGGCCGCCTCGCGCTGCTGGCGGTCGAGGTCGCGCAGATACATGCCGGCCCCCACCCCGATCGCGTAGGTGCCCGCGAAGAGCACCAGGAAGAAGACCAGCTCGTAGTCGTTTCGTGACGTCAGGAGGACGGCGCCGATGGCCAGGCCGCCGACGACCGTGGCCGCGACGGCCCGTGTCAGAGGCTGATGGCGCACCACCGGGGTGGCCAGCGCACCCAGGGCGGCGATCGGGGCCACGGCCGGGTACGCGGAGGCCGTGCCCCCCGGGACGCTCCCGAGGGCGTCCATCGTGATGGCGGTCGCCATGGCGATCACCGACCCCACGGGCCAGCGTCGGCGGACGGCCACCGCAACGGCGGCGGTCGCGCTGAGCAGGAGCTTGGGAGCCACCTCTCGCGCCGGCTGGTACGGCGCGGTCAGGAGGTCGACCAGCACGAGCAGCCCGATCCCCACCAGGAGGCCGGCATCGACCACGTGGGGACCCAGGGCACTGAGGCGGTCCCAGGTCACCGGGGGAACTGGACGACCCGTTCGTCGGGGAAGCACGCCGGACGGAGGCGACGCGGCCGGCCGACTCCGTGGTCGGCCGGCGGCGGGGTCCATGGTCGAACCCTACGGGTCCGCCGCGCCTGGCCACCTCGGCCGATCGGCCAGCGGGAGGTGGCCGATCGGCTGCTCGACGTGGCCGATGGGGCGATGCCCGACCGGTTCTCGGCGGCGCACCCTGGCGGCATGGAACCCCGCCCTCTCGCGACCGATCTCCGTCCCCCTCTGCCGGCCCCCACCGGTCCCCCGGTGCTGGAGGGGCGGGGGCTGAGCCACCGATTCGGGTCCACGACGGCCCTCGCCGGGGTGGACCTCGCCATCGGCCGGGGCGAGGCGGTGGCGGCCACCGGGCCGAGCGGCTCGGGGAAGTCCACGCTCCTGCACTGCCTGGCCGGCATCGAGGTGGCCGACCGCGGCGAGGTCCGGCTCGACGGTGACCGGATCGACCACCTCGGTGAACGGGCCCGCACGGCGCTCCGTCGGCGGCACTTCGGGTTCGTCTTCCAGTCGGGCCACCTCCTGCCGGAGCTCCTCGCCGTCGAGAACGTCGCCCTCCCGCTGCTCCTCGAGGGCCATCCCCGACGGCGGGCCGAGGCTGAGGCCCGCCGCTGGTTCGGCCCGCTCGGCCTCTCGGGCCTGGAGGGCCGGCTACCGGGCGAGCTCTCGGGCGGCCAGGCCCAGCGGGTGACGATCGCCCGGGCCCTGGTGGTCCAGCCGTCGGTGATCTTCGCCGACGAGCCCACGGCTGCGCTGGACCGGACGACCGGCCGCGACGTGGTCGCGCTGCTCGTGTCCTCGGCGCGCGCCGCTGGGGCCGGGCTCCTCGTGGTGACCCACGACCCCGAGGTGGCCGCAGCGTGTGATCGCGTGGTCGAGCTCCGCGACGGTGGCCTCGCCGCGGCGGTAGCCGCCTGATGGTCGCCGCCCGCCTCGCCCTCCTGTTCTGGCGTCGGGGACGGGGGCGCCAGCAGGTGGCCCTGGCGCTCACCGCAGGTGGGATCCTGGTGTCGGTCGTCCTGGCCCTGCTCGCCCTCTCCGTGCGGCCGGCCCTCGCCGACCGCGCTGATCGCATCGCGTGGCGCGAGGGTGCGCAGAGCGATGCGACCGTCCGGGGGGTGGCGCCCTGGGCTCGCCAGGCCACCACCACCGATCAGCACGGCGAGCGCACGATCACGCGGGTGGACCTGGCCCCGATGGCCGAGGCCGACCCGGCGTCGGGCAGCGAGCCGGCGGGACCGACGCGTCCCGCCCCGCCCGGGTTGGCCAGGTTCCCCGCTGCCGGCGAGATCTTCGCCTCGCCGGCCATGGCGCAGCTCTTGGGATCGGTGCCCGTCGACGAGCTGGCCGGGCGCTACCCCGGCACGGTGGTGGGCACCGTGGCCGCCGAGGGCCTGGCCCACGACGACGAGCTCCTGGTGGTGGTCGGCCACCCGGCGGGCGCCCTCCTCGAGGACGGACACCCGATCGCCGCCTTCGCCCGCTGGGGTCACGACCCCGACCTGGACCTCTACCAGACCCTCGCCTCGACGGCCACCGTCCTCCTGGTGGTCCCGACGCTCCTCCTCGTGGGTGCCGCAGCCCGGCTCACCGCCGCCCACCGGGAGCAGCGCCTCGCCGCGCTCCGCCTCGCCGGCGCCACCCCGGCCTCGGTGGTGGCCCTGACCGCACTCGAGGTCCTCCTCTCCGCCGTGGTGGGGACGGCCCTCGGCATCGTCGTCTACCTCCTCGTCCTCCCCCTCGCCGGCCGCCTGCCCCTGGCCGGCGGCACGTTCCCGGTGACCGACCTCCGGCTCGGCCCGGTCGAGCTGGGGGCCGCCCTCGCGGTGGTCCCGGCCCTGGCCGCCGTGGCGGCCGTCGTCGCCCTGCGCCGGGTGGTGGTCGGGCCGTTGGGCGTGAGCAGGCGGACCACGCCGCGCCGACCCCGCGCCGCCCGGTTCGTCGTCCTGCCGGTGGCCTGGACCGTGTTCGCCGCATCGGTGCTCACCATGCGTGCGGGCGGGTCGAGCCTCGGCGCACTGTCGGGCCTGGGCGCGGTGATCGCCACCCTGGCCGTCCTCGGACCGTGGGTCACCTGGGCGATCGGGGCGGCGCTCACCCGTGTGGCCCGCTCGCCGGCGTCGTTGCTGGCCGGACGACGCATCAGCGCCGACCCGAAGGGCGCCTACCGGACGGTCAGCGGCATGGTCCTGGCGAGCCTGATCGCCGGGTTCCTCTTCGGCGTCCTTCCCACGCTCGACGCCGCGCAGGGCTCGGCGCAGGGTCGACGGGAGCTCGCCGTGGACGTGGCGCCTGATCGGGTCGACGCGGTGCGCCGGGCCCTGGCGGTCGTGGAGCCGTCGGCCCAGGTCATCTGGCTGACGGGTGAGGACGCCGGTACCGACCTGCGGACCGACCCGCCGCAGGGGCCCGCCTCCGCCCAGGACGGCAGCGGTCCGCCGACGGCCTCGCGCCGGGTCGAGGCCTTGGTGGTCGCCTCGACGCCGACCGCGGTGGACCGGGCCCGCACCGCGATCGTGCGGGCCGACCCGGCGGCCGCCATCCGGTCCTGGGACCGCGATGGGCGGGGTCGACTCCTCCTCGCCGACCTCGGCCGGGCCAGCGGGGTCCTCGCCCTGGCCTCGCTCGTCCTCGCCTCGGCGGCCACGGCCGTGAGTGGGTGCGCCTCGATCCTGGACCAGCGCCTGACCCTCGCCCGCCTGCGGCTCGTGGGTACGCCGATCGCGGTCCTCCAGCGGGCCCGGCGGTGGCAGACCCTCGTTCCGCTGGTGGTGGCCAGCACCGGCGCCCTGGCCAGCGGGGCCAGCGCCGGGCTGGGCATGCTCCTCGCCTTCGGCGTGGGCTCGGCCCGGATCCAGGTCCCCGAGGTGGCGCCCATCGTCCTCCTCGGCGTCGCTGCCGTCGCCGCCGGCCTCGCGGTGGTGGCCCTCACCCGGCCGCTGCTGGTGGTGACCAGCCGAGCCGAACCCCGTGCGTGAGGGCGCCGTCACCCATGACGGTGGTTCTGCCGGATCGCGCGCGATCTGCAACACGAAGTGCCCTCTTGTCACGCGGTGCGCTCGCTAGGTTCGGCTGACGCGGTCTCAGGAAGGGTGCTGGTGAACAAGAAGCGAGTCGGGCTCGGGGCGCTGGGAGCGCTCGTGGTCCTCGCCGTGGTGGCCGGCGTCGTGGTCCTCGGGCCGTGGGGCGAGGACGACACCGCCGAACGGCGCCCGGGCATCGACGAGAGCGACCCGGCCACCGCGGCGGCCGACGACTTCGCCGCGGCCTGGCAGGGCGGCACCCTCGACGAGGTCGCCTACACCGCCGAGAGCGGGGCGGTCGCCGACCTGACCCGGTTCACCACCTCCGCCCTCACCGCCGCCGACGACGAGCGGCCGAAGGTCGCGGTGGCGGACGTGAGCCCGTCGGAGGGCCGCGACGACCGCGCCGTGGCCACCGCGTCGGTCACGTGGACGCTCGACGGCGGGCACGCCTGGACCTACGAGACCCGGTTCGTGCTCCGCCGAGAGGGTGAGCGCTGGCTGGTGTCGTGGACCCCCTCGGTGGTCGAGCCCAGCCTGCGGGAGGGCGAGGTGCTGCGGGTGACCCGGGTGGCCGCCGCTCGCGGGAGCATCGTCGACACGGCCGGCAAGGCCCTGGTGGCCGAGCGGGGCCCGGTCACCGTGGGCATCCGCCGGAGCCGGGCCGCCGACCCGGCCGACACCGCCCGGCGCGTCGCCGCGCTGACGGGCGGCAACCCCGAGGAGCTCGCGGCCCGGGTGCTGGCCGCCGGGCCCGAGGAGTTCGTGGAGGTCGCCACCCTGCCGCGCGCCGACTACGACGCGATCCGGGACCAGATCCAGCCCCTGCCCGGCACGGTCTTCCGCGAGGAGGAGGCCGCGTCCGACCTCCCGCCCAACTTCGCCCGCGCCGTGCTCGGCACCGTGGGCCCGGCCACCCCCGAGATCGCCGAGGCGTCCGAGGGTCGGGTGGTGGAGGGCGATCCCACCGGCCTCAGCGGGCTGCAGGCGTCGCAGGACGAGGCGCTGGCCGGTTCGCCGGGCGTGTCGGTGCAGGCCGTCTCCGCGGAGGAGGGCGCCACCCCGCGAGCGTTGAAGAGCTTCCCGGCCGAGCCCGGCCGAGCGGTCACCGTCACCCTCGACGAGCGGGTGCAGATCGCCGCCGACGCTGCCATCGCCGACACCGCCACGCCGTCGGCCCTGGTGGCCATCCGGGTGAGCACCGGCGACGTGCTGGCGGTGGCCAACGGCCCCGCCGACATCTCGGCCTACAACCGGGCCATGATCGGCCGCTACCCGCCCGGCTCGGTCTTCAAGGTGGCCTCCACCCTGGCCTACCTGCAGAAGGGCCTCACGCCCGACACGCCGGTGGACTGCCCGGCCACCATCGTCGTCGGCAAGGAGTTCCGCAACGCCGAGGGCGAGGTGCTCGGGCTGGTCCCCTTCCGCGACGACTTCGCCCACTCGTGCAACACCGCGTTCGTCGGCCTGGCCGCCACCATCACGCCGGACGAGCTGGCCGCCGCCGCCACCTCACTCGGCTACCGCGAGCTCGATGTCGGCCTGCTCGCCTTCGGCGGGTCGGTGCCCACCGACGGCGATGCCACCGAGCACGCGGCCAGCACCATCGGCCAGGGCCGGGTGGAGGCCAGCCCGTTGGCGGTGGCCCTCGCCTCGGCGTCGGTGGCCAACGGCTCGTCGCTCTCGCCCCGCCTGATCGTGGAGCCGGGCGCCCCGGCGCCCGCGCCCGGCGCCGGGCTGCCGCCCGGCCCGGTGGCCCAGCTGCGCGAGCTCATGCGGGCGGTGGTGGTCGACGGCACCGGCGGCGCGGTGGCCGTGGTGCCCGGTGGCGAGGTGTCGGGCAAGACCGGCACCGCCGAGTACGGCACCGACGTGCCGCCCCGCACCCACGCCTGGTTCACCGGCTACCAGGGCGACCTCGCCTTCGCCGTCCTCGTCGAGGACGGCGGCTTCGGCGGCGCGGTGGCGGCCCCGCTCGCGGCCCGGTTCCTCACCGACCTCGCCACCGGCTGACCACGGTGCCCCGGGCGCTCGATCTCCGGCTCACCGGCCGCGTGGCGCAGCCCGGCCCTGCTCGTCCCACCCCACCGGCCGCGCTGACGTCCCATGGCTGACCACCCCGAGCAGGACCCGGCACCCCGGCGGGCCCCGGGTCGGCCACGGGCCCGGCCGCTCGAGGTCGACCGTCGCCACGTGCTCGACGCCGCTCGCGCCCTCTGCGCCGAGCGCGGCTTCGACGGCACGTCGATGGAGGCCATCGCCCAGCGGGCGAAGGTGGCCCGCCCGTCGGTCTACGAGCAGTTCGGGTCCCGCCAGGCGCTGATGGCCGCCACGGTGGAGGACGCCGCCACCCTCCTCACGGACCGCATCGTCGACGCCCTCGCCGCCGAGGGCGAGCCCTGGACCGACACGGTGCGCCGCACCTTCGACGCCGTCTTCACCCTGGTGGAGGAGGAGCCCGACGCCTTCACCGTCCTCTTGTTGGCCGAGCAGAGCCCGGCCTTCCCCGCCGGCTCCGGCCTCGGCGGTGCCCGCCAGCGGGTGATCGGCGAGATCGCCGACGTGGCCCGTCGGCACTGGAAGCAGCAGCACATCGAGACCGGCCTGTCGTCGGACCTGATGGCGCTGATGCTCTTCACCATGGGCGAGGCGATGGCCCGTCGCCAGATCGCCGATCGCCTCGACAAGGGCCCGTTGATCGAGCTGCTCGTCCGGTTCAGCAGCCAGGGCCTCCTCGCCCTCTACGGCCACCCGGCCATCCTGGCCGCCGTCGATCACCTGGGGGGCGAGCCGGCCGGGCCCGACGCCACCCCGCAGCCCGAGCCCACCCCGCAGCCCGAATCCACCCCGCAGCCTGAACCCACGCCCGACCCGCCGGCGTAGCGGCTGGGCCATCATGGCCCGATGGCTGCACTGACCCGCGGAGACTTCGGCGCCGACTTCACCTGGGGGGTGGCCCACGCGGCCTACCAGGTGGAGGGGGCCTGGGACGCAGACGGCAAGGGTCCCTCGATCTGGGACACCTTCACCCACCGGGCGGGCAAGATCCGTGACGGCCGGACCGGCGACGAGGCCTGCGACTTCTACCACCGCTACGCCGACGACACCGCGCTGGTGCGCGACCTCGGCTTCGACGCCCAGCGCTTCTCGATCTCGTGGCCACGGGTGCTCCCCGAGGGGACCGGCCGGGTGAACCAGGCCGGCCTCGACTTCTACCGCCGGGTCGTCGACGCCTGCCTCGAGGCGGGGGTGGAGCCGTGGGTGACCCTCTACCACTGGGACCTCCCCGAGGCCCTCCAGCAGCGTGGCGGGTGGGCGAACCGGGACGTGGTGGGGTGGTTCGAGGAGCTCGTGGGGGTGGTGGCCGACGCCCTCGGCGATCGGGTGCGGCACTGGATGGTGTTCAACGAGCCGTGCAGCTTCTTGATCATGGGCTACCTGGCCGGCATCCACGCGCCCGGCCGGCGGAGCCTGCCGGCCTTCCTGGCGGCCACCCACCACGTGAACCTCAGCCAGGCGGCCGGCGCCCGGGCCCTCCGCGACCGGTGGCCCGACGCCCGGGTGGGCACCTCCCACATCATCACCCCGCCGCGCACGGCCCAGGATCGCCCGAAGGACCGCCGGGCGCGGGCGGCCATCGATGCCTTCGCCAACCGCATCTTCATCGAGCCGAACTTCGGCCTGGGCTACCCCACCGAGGCGGCGGGCCTGATGCGGGGGATCGAGCGCCACCTCCGCGCCGGCGACGACCAGGCGGTGCGGGTGAGCTGGGACTTCCTCGGCGTGCAGTACTACCAGCGTCAGCTGGTGAAGCCGGTGCCGATCCCCGGCCTCCACGCCATCCCCTGGATCAGCAAGGACCACCGCCGCTACGAGATCACCGCCATGGGGTGGGAGGTGCAGCCCGACGGCCTCCACGAGGCGCTGGCCAAGGTCCACGCCTACGACCCCGAGCTCCGCCTGGTGGTCACCGAGAACGGGGCGGCCTTCCCCGACCACCTCGAGGACGGCCAGGTGCACGATCCCCGGCGCACCGCCTTCTACCAGGCCCACCTGGCCCAGGTGCGCCGCGCCCAGGACGACGGGATCCCGGTCGACGGGTACTTCTGCTGGTCCCTGATGGACAACTTCGAATGGGCCGAGGGCTACGTCCCCCGCTTCGGCCTCACCCACGTCGACTTCGCCACCCAGCAGCGCACCATCAAGGACTCCGGCCGCTGGTTCCAGCAGTTCCTCGCCGCCGCGGCCACCACGACGACCTGACCCAGGGCCGTTCTTCCGGCTGACCGCGCGCCTGGTTGCCCCGTTCGCCGTGCAGAACTGTCGGGACGGCCGGCCGGCCGTCGTCCCGGACGCGGGTGGGGTGCGGTCAGTGGTCGGGGAGGACGCACATGGTGTCGAGACCGAGGACGTGGTTGAGCCGGCCGAAGGCCAGCCAGGAGCCGAGGCACATGCTGAGCTCGACGATCTCGCGCTGGTCGTAGTGGGCGGTCATGCGGGCCCAGAAGGCGTCGTCGAGGCCGTGGTGGTCGAGGGCGTAGCGCTCGGCGTACTCGGCGGCCAGGCGGGTGCGGTCGTCGAAGGCGTCGGTCGTGCGCCAGTCGGTCACGGCCTGCGGGAACGAGTCCTCGACGGTCTCGCCGTCCCGGTCGGTGCGCCAGTCCTGGCAGAACAGGCAGCCGTTGATCTGGGCCGTGCGGAGCCGGGCCGCCTCGAACTCGCGGAGGCCGAGGGTGGTGTCGTCGTACACCTTCTGGGAGAAGGCGGCCGCGGCCGGGCCGATGCCGGGCACGAGCTCGCCCCAGACGTAGAGGATCGGGTGCTTGCCGTCGGGGATGTCGAGCTTCACGCGGGTGCCTTTCGGGAGAGCTTGCCGACAGCCGGCACGAGCGGCACGTCGAGGGCGTCGTAGAGGCCGGGGCCGGCGTCGCGCAGCCACGGGATGGCGTTGACCAGTCGGCCCACTGCGGTGGCGTTGCCGCCGGCTGCCCGGTTGCCGCCCTCGTCGGTTGCCTCCACGTTGATCTCGATGCGGGGGCGGCCCTCGATGATCACCTTGTGGGCGCCGTCTCCGCCGTCGGGGGGCATCGGCCAGTCGGGGGCGCACGACGGGTGGATGCGGGTGACGTGCTCCACCACGATCACCGCCTCGCCGTCGACGATGCCCTGCACCTCGAAGCGCAGGGCGCCCTGGGTGCCGGCCTCGAAGGTCCCCATCTGCTCGGTCTCGATCGTCTCCTCGAGGGGCCGGCGCAGCAGCGTCTCGCGGATCTCGTCCAGCTCCACGCCGAGCGCTCGGGCGATGAGCCGGATCTGGCCGCCCCACACCATGGTGGGCACCGACGGCGCCACCATCGGCGGCTCGTAGTCCATGGGCTGGCCCATGCCGATGAGGAAGCGGACCGAGTCGGGCTGGTCGTAGGTGGCGTAGTCGAAGATCTCCTGGCACCGGATCTGGTCGATCGACGACGCCAGGCCGCTGGCCAGGATGGGGAGCACGTCGTTGCCCCAGCCGGGATCGATGCCCGAGACGAAGAGCGAGCCGCCGCCCTCGGCGATCGCGGCCAGCACGGGGTCGCTCAGCTCGGCCGGGGCGCTGGCGGGGTCGTAGAGGGCGTAGATCGAGGGCGTCACCACGGTCGCGCCGGCGCCGATGGCCCGGGTGATGTCGGCGAGGGCGTCGTCGGGGCGGATGTCGCCCGACGCGGCGTAGACCACCGCGCCGGGCCGGTCGCCCAGCACGGCACCGACGTCGTCCGTGGCGGCCACCGCCAGCGATCTCCCCACGTCGGCGAGGTCGCCGGCGTCGCGGCCCACCTTCGCCGGATCGTGGACGATGACCCCGACGAGCTCCAGCTCCGGGTGGGCGTCGACGGCCCGGATGGCCGCCCGCCCCACGTTGCCGGTGCCCCACACGACGGTTCGGACGGGCACGCGGTCGCTCATGGCCGGACGATACCGACAATTCACCGACCGTGTCTGACGGATCGTCAGATCCGACGGCCGGTCCGTGCCGCGCCCGCCGCCCGTCCCGGGGGGCTGGTGCGGCGCACGGCGGGTAGGGGGCCGAGGTCACCCGGCACCCGCCGGGCCAACGAGGGGAACCTGCGATGAGCACCACCACCGCATCGGCGGGCGTCGATGTCGACCAGCAGATGGAGCGCATGGGTCGGGTGGCCCTCGCCGCGCAGGGCGCGCTGTACATCGTGCTGGGCTTCATCGCCGTGCAGGTGTCGCGCGGCGACACCGGGGCCGAGGCCAGCCAGCGGGGCGCCATCGAGAGCATCGCCCGCCAGTCCTTCGGGCAGATCCTGCTCGGCGTGCTGGTCGTCGGCCTGGTGGCCCACCTCCTCTGGCGGCTCGCGCTCGCCGTTCGCGGCGAGGTGGGCGACGACGAGGACGCCAAGTCGGTGGTCAAGCGCCTGGCCAACCTCGGCCGGGCGGCCATCTACCTCGGCTTCACGGTCGCCGCGGTCCGCATCCTCACCAACTCGGGCTCGAGCGGCGGTGGCGGTGGCGGCAGCAGCGGCGGCGGCGGGCAGACCGAGCAGAAGAGCACCGCCCTGGTGCTCTCGTGGCCCGGCGGCACCTGGATCGTCATCATCGCCGGCCTGGTCGTCATCGGGGTGGGGGGGTGGAACGCCAAGAAGGCGATCACCCGCTCCTTCGCCGAGGACCTCGACCTCAGCTCGCTGGACCAGCAGCAGCGCAAGGTGGTGGAGGGGCTCGGCATCGCCGGCTACCTGGCCCGGGCCTGTGCCTTCGCCCTGGTGGGGTGGTTCCTCGTGACCGCCGGTCGCCAGCACGACGCCGGCGAGACCCGCGGCCTCGACGGCTCCCTCCGCGAGCTGGCCACCACGGACTACGGTCCCATCCTGCTCTTCGTCCTGGCCATCGGCCTCGTGCTGTTCGGCGCCTACCGCATCCTCGACGGCGTGTTCCGCAAGCCGTCCGAGATCACCAGCTCGTGAGCCGGGGCCACCCGGGCGGCGCCGGGTAGCCGTGGAGCTCGACCTGCCCCGCGCCGCGCGGGCCCGGCTCGACCCGGCCGAGCGCTACGGGCTCCGCCTGACCCTCGTCGGGCTGGCCATCGTCTTGGTGGCCGTGCCCTTCAGCACGCTGACGTTCCAGGTGCTCGACGAGGGTGGGCTCACCCGCGTCGACGGCCGGGTGGCCGATGCCCTGAACCGGTGGGTGCAGGGGCGCGCCGGCGCGGTGGGCCTCCTCGAGGCGATCAGCCTGTTGGGCAAGCCGATCGTGCTCGCCGCGGTGGTGGCGGTCGTGGTCGTCTGGCTGTGGCGGGTGCCCCGACGGCGGGCCGCCATCTTCCTCGTGGCCACGTCGCTGGGCGGGGGCCTCGTCAGCACCGCGGTGAAGGTGGCCGTGGACCGGCCCCGGCCCGCGGTCGACCACCCGGTGGCCACCGCGTTCGGCAAGAGCTTCCCCTCTGGCCACGCCCTGGGCTCGGCGGTCACCTACGGCGCCATCGTGGTGGCGCTGTGGCCGGTGCTGAGCCCGCGCCTCCGGCGGGCCGGGCTCGCCCTGGCCGTGCTGGCCGCGCTCGCCATCGGCTCTTCCCGGCTCTTGCTCGGCCTGCACTTCGTGACCGACGTCGTGGGTGGCTACGTGCTCGGCGTGGCGTGGCTCTCGGCCGCCGCCGCGGTGTTCGCCGTGTGGCGGGAGGAGGCGGTGGTCGACCAGATCGTCACCGGCATCTACGACCCCGAACCGCCCTGACGGGCGGGATCGGTGCGGCGGGCGCCGCCCTCGGCGGCCTCCAGCCGCTCGGTGAGCTGCACCAGGTCCCGGTGCAGGGAGATCGCCGCCTCGGGCTCGAGGCCCAGGCCGCCGTACAGGGTGGCCGGGACCTGGGCGAGGCGGTCCCGGAGGTCGAGGCCTTCGGGGGTGACCGACACCAGCACCCGCCGCTCGTCGACCGCGTCGCGCGCCCGGCTCACGTACCCCAGCGCCTCCAACCGCTTGAGCAGCGGGGTGAGGGTGCCGGTGTCGAGGTGGAGGCGGCGCCCGATGTCGACCACCGGCAGGGATCGGTCGGGGTCGTCCCAGAGCACCAGCAGCACCAGGTACTGCGGGTAGGTGATGCCGGTCCCGTCGAGGAGCGGGCCGTAGGCGCGCACCACGGCGCGGCTGGCCCGGTGGAGCGCGAAGCAGAGCTGTCGATCGAGCTCGAACTGGGGGTACGTCGGGGCCACCGCTCCAGCCTAGCGAAGGTGGTTGCGCAATTACATTGTGCACAATAGAGTTGTGGACAATCAACCACGCAGGAGCCCATCATGCAGCCGATCTACACCGCCGTCGCTCTCGCCACCGGAGACGGCCGCAACGGCCACGCCACCTCGGAGGACGGCCTGTTGGACCTCGACCTGCGAGTCCCGAAGGAGATGGGCGGCCCCGGCGGGGCCACCAACCCCGAGCAGCTCTTCGCCGCGGGCTACGCGGCGTGCTTCCACTCGGCGCTGAAGCTGGTGGCCGGTCAGGACCAGCTCGACGTCGCCGGCACCGAGGTCTCGGCCAGCGTGGCCATCGGCGCCACCGACGCCGGCGGGTTCGGGCTCGCGGTCGAGCTCGACGTGCAGGTCCCCAACCTCGACCGGGAGGCCGCCGAGGCCCTGGTGGCCCGGGCCCACGAGGTCTGCCCGTACTCCAACGCCACCCGCGGCAACATCGAGGTCACCCTCACCGTCGTCTGACCCGTCCCGCTGCTCGGGGCCGAGACGGCGCCCGGCGCTAGGAGATGCGGTCGACGGGGAGGGCGAAGCCGTGGGGGATGACGGCGACGGGGGACACGACCTCCTGGACGGTTCCCACGACGAGGCCGTCGTCGTTCACCGCGTTCGCCGACCACCCCGGCCCGCCGAGGTCGTAGAGGCCGGTGGTGCCCAGCTCGAAGGCCAGCGCGTGCGAGGTCGGCGCGCACCGGCTGCAGAGCTGGGGTTGCACCGCGGTGTACCCGGTGATGATCCCGTCCTCGTTGATGCCCGTGGCCCGGGAGTGGGTGGAACCGCGGAGGGTCCCCAGGTTCGTCATGGTGGCGCTGGCCACGTCGTAGGCGAAGGCCCGGGTGACCGGGCAGCTGAAGCCGTACTCGGCACAGGGGTCCTGGGCCGCCACCTCGCTCCACCCGACGATGGTGCCCTGCTCGTCGAGGTCGGCGGCGCCCGACTCGGTCCCGCCGAGGGTTCCCAGGTCGGTCATGACCCCGGTGGCCGGGTCGAAGGAGAACGCGTGCTGGGTCCCGTCGGCCCGGTCCGCCTCGCCCACGATCGTGCCCGCGTCGTTGATCGCGTGGGCCACCGAGGACGCGCCGCCGAGCGTGCCGAGGTCTCGCCAGGTTCCGGTGTCGAGGTCGTGGGAGAAGGCGCGGGTGGCGCCGCTGGTGGTGGTGCTCCAACCCACCACCACGCCGTGGGCGTTCACGTCGAAGGCCACCGACGTGGCCCCGCCGAGGGTGCCGAGGTCGCGCAGGGAGGCCGTGGTCGGGTCCCAGGCGAAGGCGTGGGTGGGGCCGTTGCCGGCGGTGGCGCTGGAGCCGACGATCCAACCGGCGTCGTTGATGGCGTGGGCGGTGGACGTGGGCCCGCCGAGGGTGCCGAGGTCGGTGCCCACGCCGGTGGCCGTGTCCCAGCGGTACGCCCGGTCGACGAGGGGGTCGCCGATCAGCCACTGGGCGCCGGCCACCACCCCGCTGGCGTTGACGTCGTTGGCCTTGGTGGCGTCGGGCATCTCGACCGGTGTGCCGGGTCGGAGGCAGCTGGTGACCAGCACGACCACCAGGGCGGCGGCGAGCAGCGTCCGGGTGTGGGAGGTGGTTCGACGATGCACGGTGTCCCCTTTCGACGGTCCCCCCACCATGACGGCTTTCTGCCGCCCTGTCGACCGACCTTGATCGGGTCCACGGACCTCGCCTCGGCCCGGAGGCGAAAACCGGAGAGGATCGCCGCCGGGGCGACGATCCTCTCGGTGTTCCGATCTCCGGTCACCGACGGTCTCGTCGGTGACCCGTGGTGCGCGAGGGGGGACTTGAACCCCCACGTCCGTTAGGACACTGGAACCTGAATCCAGCGCGTCTGCCAATTCCGCCACTCGCGCGAGGGGCCTGGTGAACCTAGCGCACCGGACTCTCGGGCCACCACCGGTAGCCTCGCCGCCGTGGCACTGAAGGGGTTCGAACGACGGCTCGAGCGGATGGTGGAGGGCACCTTCGCGCGGCTGTTCCGATCGGGGCTCCGACCCGTCGAGCTGGGCCGCCGCCTGGTGCGCGAGATGGACGACAACCGCTCGGTCGACGTGCGGGGCCGCACCGTGGTGCCGAACCAGTACGCCATCGAGGTCAGCCCGGCCGACTTCGAGCGCTTCGCCGAGGTCTCCGACAGCCTCCAGCGCGAGCTGGCCGAAGCCGCCCGCGAGCACGCGCGCGACGAGGGCTACGTGTTCATGGGCCCGGTGTCGGTCCTGCTCGAGCGCTCCGAGGCTCAGCACACCGGCGCCTTCCAGATCACCGGCCGCATGCGCGAGGGGTCGGGCGGGGTGGGGGCCGGTTCGCTCGTGCTGCCCACCGGCGAGCGCCTGTCCCTCGGCGAGAAGGTCATCACCTTCGGCCGCAAGCCCGAGTCCACCGTGCAGCTCGCCGATCCCAACGTCAGCCGGAACCACGCCGAGATCCGCCCCCACGGCAACGGCTGGGTGCTGGTGGACCTCGGGTCCACCAACGGCACGCGGGTCAACGGCATCCGGGTCAGCTCCCACGAGCTGAGCGAGGGCGACGAGGTGGCGTTCGGGAACACCGTCGTCACCTTCGAGGCCTCCTGAGGCGCCCCGACCGAGCCGCGCGCCGTGGTGCGCAGACCGCGTTGCGGGGCGACGGCCCGGGGCCGCGCGCCGGGGCGGCACCGGGCGGGCCGGTAGGCTCGCCGCTCGATGGACGAGCAGCTGCTCACGATCCTCAAGCTCTGCCTGCTCGCCCTCCTGTACCTGTTCTTCCTACGGGTCCTGCGGGCGGTGTGGGCCGAGATCCGGGGACCGAAGACCGTGCAGGCCTCCCCGCGCCGCGCCCAGAAGGAGGCGCGCCGGGTGGAGCGCAAGGCCTCGCCGGTGCAGCTCACCATCGTCGAGCCCACCGAGCTCAAGGGTCGCCGCTACCCGCTGGCCGACGAGCTCACGGTCGGCCGGGCCGCCGGCTGCCAGGTGACCATCGACGACACCTACGCCTCGCAGCTCCACGCCCGGGTCTTCGCCCGTGACGGCCAGCTGTTCGTCGAGGACCTCGGGTCCACGAACGGCACCTTCCTCAACCGCAAGAAGGTGCAGGGCCCACAGGTCATGCGCCGTGGCGACCGCTTGCAGGTCGGCAACACCGTGATGGAGCTCGTGTGACAACCCTTCGTGCCGGGAGCGCCACCGACGTCGGTCAGGTCCGCGCCAACAACCAGGACTCCACCCTCGTGGTGGCGGCCGTCGACCTCTACGGCGTGGCCGACGGCATGGGCGGGCACCAGGGCGGCGAGGTGGCCTCGGCCATGGCGGTGGAGCTCACCGAGGCCCATGCCACCGATCCCACGCTCGAGTCGCTCATGCAGGCGGTGCGCGTGGCCAACCGGGCCATCTTCGAGAAGGCCGGCGGCGACCGCGACCTCCACGGCATGGGCACCACCCTGGTGGCCCTGAAGCTGGTGGAGGGCCCCGACGGCGAGGAGATCGCCTGGGTGAACGTGGGCGACTCCCGCGTCTACCTCCTCCGCGACGACCGCCTCGTGCAGCTCAGCGCCGACCACAGCCTGGTGGAGGACCTGGTCCGCGACGGCCAGCTCACCGCGGATGAGGCCGCTGTCCACCCGCAGCGCAACATCCTCACCCGGGCCCTGGGGATCGACCTCGACGTCGACGTCGACGGCAACACCGTGCTCCCCTTCACCGGCGACCGCTACCTCCTGTGCAGCGACGGCTTGTTCAACGAGGTGAGCGAGGACCAGATGGCCTCGGTGCTGCGCCGCCTCGCGGATCCCACCGAGGCCGCCGACGAGCTGGTGCGGTTGGCCAACGAGGGCGGCGGCCGCGACAACATCACCGTGGTGGTGGTCGACGTGGTCGACGACGGGGGTCGGGCCGCAGCCGCGGCGGCCATCGTGGCCACCGACGACCAGACCCGGGCGGTGGAGTCGGTCGCCACCGGCCCCGCCGGTCCGCCGTCCGAGGCCGACGACGGCCCCGCCTTCACCGACCAGCGCTCCTCGCTGCCCGACGCCGACGACGACTACGCCGCCGAGCGGGACGACCCCTTCGGCGACCTCGACCGCGTCCGCACCCGGCGGTTCACCTGGCGCGTGGTGGCGTTCCTGGTGCTGCTCCTCGTGGTGGGCGGGGTGGTGGTGGGCGCCATCGGCTGGTCGGCCAGCCGCACCTACCACGTGGCCTTCGACGACAGCGGCGACGTGGCCGTCTTCAAGGGCAAGCCCGGCGGCGTCCTCTGGTTCGACCCCACGCTCGACGACACCACCTCGATCTCCCGCAGCGACCTGCCGCCGGCCGTCCGCGACGACCTCGACGCCGGCAAGGAGTTCGGGTCCCGCGCCGAGGTGAACCGCTACCTCGCCAACCTGCGCGACCAGTCGGCCGAGGACGAGCCGGCCACCACCACCACCACGACCTCCTCCAGCACCACCACGTCCACCCCCGCCACCAGCACCACCGCCGCCCCACCCCCGACCAGCGCGCCCGCACCGTGACCGCGGTGGGACACGCCCGTCGGGCCTCGGCCGGACCCACGGTGGTGGGCCGGGCCCGCCGGCGGGCCGAGCTGGGCCTCATCGTGTTGGCCGTGGCCATCACGGCGGGCGCCTACACCCTCGCCAGCCTGGGCCAGACCGCGTCGGTGCCGGCGGACATCGGGCCGTTCCTCGCCCTCATCGCCGCCCTCCTCTTCGGGGCCCACGTGGCGGTGCGGCGCCTGGCCCCCGAGGCCGACGGGCTGATCCTCCCGCTGGTGGCCGTGCTCAACGGCATCGGCTACGTCTTCATCGTCCGCCTCGACCCCGACCTCGCCCGCCTCCAGGCCACCTGGACCGCGGTGGGCATCGTGGCCTTCGTGGCCACGCTGGCCTTCGTCCGCCGGTCCCGGGACCTGGAGCGCTACCGCTACACCTTCCTCCTCGGCGGCCTGGCCCTGCTGGCCCTGCCGCTGATCCCGGGCATCGGCGTCACCATCCGGGGCGCCCGCATCTGGGTGGCCGCCGGGCCGGTGAGCTTCCAGCCCGGCGAGTTCGCCAAGATCGCCTTCGCCCTCTTCTTCGCCTCGTACCTGGTGGAGAAGCGCGAGCTGCTGTCGATGGCCACCTGGCCACGGATCCGTCCCGTGCTGCCCGACCTCAAGCACCTCGGACCGGTCCTGATCGCCTGGGGCGTGGCCATCGTGGTCATGACCGCCCAGAAGGACCTCGGCTCGTCGCTCCTCTTCTTCGCCCTGTTCCTGTCCATGCTCTGGGTGGCCACCGGCCGCCTGGCGTACCCGCTGGGCGGCGCGATCCTCTTCGGCGCGGCCGCCTACGGCGCGTGGACCCAGTTCGGGCACGTGCAGAACCGGATCACCCAGTGGTTGAACCCGTGGGACGACAGCGGGGGCCAGCTGGTGCAGACCTGGTACGCCCTGGCCTGGGGCGGCGTGGCCGGCACGGGGATCGGCCTCGGCCGCCCGGACCGGGTGCCCGTGGTGGAGAGCGACTTCATCTTCGCCGCCATCGGTGAGGAGCTCGGGCTCCTGGGCGGCACGGCGATCCTCATCTGCTACCTGCTGCTGGTGGGCGCCGGGCTCCGCGTGGCGATCCAGTCCGAGCACGCCTTCGACAAGCTGCTGGCGGCCGGGCTCACCGCCTTGTTGGGCATGCAGAGCTTCGTGATCCTCGCCGGGGTCACCCGCCTCCTGCCCCTCACCGGCGTGGTGCTCCCGTTCGTCTCCTACGGCGGCTCGGCCCTGGTGGCCAACTACGTGCTGGTGGCGCTCGTCATCCGGGTCTCCGACGGGAACTCCCGTCGGCTGGGCTCGGCGCCTGTCCCCGCTGGGGCGGCGCGGTGATGGACCGGTCCATCCAGCGCCTCGGCGTCTTCTTGATGCTGCTGTTCTGCGCGCTCTTCGCGCAGCTGAACTACATCCAGGTCTTCCGGGCCGACGAGCTGAACAACCGCAACGGCAACAGCCGGCCGATCGACCAGGCGTTCAGCCGGCCGCGGGGCGATGTCTCCACCGCCGACGGTGTGGTCCTGGCCCGGTCCGTGAAGAGCAACGACCGCTTCGAGTACCAGCGGGAGTTCCCCGAGGACGAGCTGTACGCGTCGATGACCGGCTACTTCAACTACTCCTTCGGCGCCACCGGCCTGGAGCGGGCCTACAACACCGAGCTCTCGGGTCGCACCGCGGGACAGCAGGTGAAGTCGGTGGGCGACCTCTTCGTCGACAAGGACCGCACCGGGAACCTGAAGCTCACCGTGCGCTCCGACGTGCAGCAGGCGGCGCGTGACGCGCTCGGCGAGCAGCGGGGCACCGTCGTGGCGCTGAACCCCCAGACCGGCGGCGTGCTGGCGATGTGGAGCTACCCCAGCTTCGACCCCAACCCGATGTCGTCGCACGACTCCGACGTGGCGTCGGCGGCCAAGAAGCTCTACGAGGCCACGCCGGGCAACCCGCTGCTGGCCAAGTCGTACCGCGAGATCTACCCGCCCGGCTCGACCTTCAAGGTGGTCACGGCGGCCACGGGCGTGGAGGCCGGGGCGGTCACGCCGAGCGATCCGGTGTACCCCACCGTCACCTCGCTCGACCTCCCCCAGACCGATCGCAACCTGCCGAACTTCGGCGGCTCGTCGTGCGGTGGCACCCTCTTCCAGATCCTGGCCAAGTCGTGCAACTCGTCGTTCGGGCAGATGGGCCTCGACCTCGGCGGGCCCACCATGGTGCAGGGCGCCGAGGCCTTCGGCTTCAACGACGTGCCCCCACTCGACCTGCCCGCGGTGGCCTCGCGGTTCCCCACCGGCCCGTTCGAGGAGGTCCTGCCCACCCTCGCCCAGTCGGCCATCGGTCAGAACGACGTGGCCTCCACGCCGCTGCAGATGGCCCTGGTGGCGGCAGGGATCGCCAACGACGGCGTCATCCTGGAGCCCCACGTGGTCGACGAGATCCGCGACGGCGAGGGCGACCTCGTGGAGCGGCTCGACCCCACGGAGTGGACCCGGGCCACCAACCCGCAGACCGCCGACGTGCTGCGCCAGGCCATGCGCGAGGTGGTGGCCACCGGCAGCGCCACCCGCCTCCAGATCCCCGGCGTCGACGTGGGCGCCAAGACCGGCACCGCCCAGTTCGGCCCGGCGGCGCCGCTGCGCTCCCACGCCTGGGTGATCGCCTGGGCCGGCCCGCCCGGCCAGAAGCCCACCGTGGCCGTCGCCGTGTTGGTGGAGGGCCAGGAGGGCGCCAGCGAGCAGACCGGTGGCCGGGTGGCCGCGCCCATCGCCAAGGCCGTCATCGAGGCCGCCCTCCGCCCGATGCCGCCCCCGCCGGCCGACCCTGCGGGTGGCACCACCGGCTCATCCACCAGCACCACCCCGGCGGGTGGCGGATGACCACGCTCCCCACGCTCCCCTCGACCACCCTCCGGTCGATCCCCCGACCCCCGACCCCCACCGCCTCGCGGACGCCCGACGGCGTCCGGGGCCCTTCGTAGGCTGGCCCGAGATGTCGAACCGCGAACAGGTCGTGCTCAACGGCCGCTACGAGCTCCAGCGGCGCGTCGGGCGCGGCGGCATGGCCGAGGTCTTCCTCGCCCGCGACCGCCTGCTCGACCGCCCCGTCGCCATCAAGATCCTCTTCCCGGAGTTCGCCACCGACCCCTCGTTCGTGGCCCGGTTCCGCCGGGAGGCCCAGAGCGCCGCCAACCTGAACCACCCCAACATCGTGGGCGTGTACGACTGGGGCAAGGAGCGCGGCACGTACTACATCGTCATGGAGTACGTCGACGGCCGGTCGGTGTCGGAGATCATCCGGGCCGACGGCCCGATCGAGGCCAAGCGAGCCGCGGGCATCGCCGCCGACGTGGCCGGCGCCCTGGGCTTCGCCCACCGCAAGGGCGTGGTCCACCGCGACGTGAAGCCCGGCAACGTGCTCATCACCAACAGCGGCGAGGTCAAGGTGGCCGACTTCGGCATCGCCCGGGCCCTCACCTCGAGCAGCGAGGAGAACCTCACCCAGACCGGCTCGGTCATGGGCACCGCCACCTACTTCTCACCCGAGCAGGCCCAGGGCAAGCCGGTCGACCCCCGCAGCGACCTCTACTCCCTCGGTGTCGTCCTGTACGAGATGGCGTCGGGCAAGCCGCCCTTCAGCGCCGACAGCCCGGTGGCCATCGCCTACAAGCACGTCCAGGAGCCGGTGCCGCCGCTGCGCGACAAGGCCCCCGGGGTGCCCGGCGACTACGTGGCCATCACCGAGAAGGCGCTGGCCAAAGACGTCGACCAGCGCTACCAGGACGGCGCCGAGATGCGAGCCGACCTGCTCCGCTTCCGCGAGGGCCGCCCGGTGGTCGCCACCGCGTTGGCCACCGCCGCGGCCGGCCCGCCCACCGCGGCCACCGCCGCGGTGCCCCGCACCGCCGCCGGCCCCGCCGCGGCCGTCGCGATCGACGAGGAGCCCCGCCGGGGCCGCACCGGTTGGTACGTGGTGGCCATCGTCGCCCTGCTCGCGCTCCTGGGCGGCCTGCTGTTCGTCTTCGCCCAGCAGCTGGGCATCCTCGACCGGGGTGCCGACCAGGTCACGCTGCCGAACGTGGTGGGCGAGAACGTGCTCGTCGCCACCCAGGAGCTCGAGAACCTCGGCTTCGAGCTCACCGAGCCCGAGGTGGAGGCCTCGGACCGTCCCGAGGGCGAGGTGCTCCGCCAGAGCCCCGAG
>JBBRFU010000008.1:0-53012 GCA_038241315.1 Acidimicrobiales bacterium
GCACGCTCGGCACCACCTTGGGCACCGGCGCCACCGTGGTGTTCGACGACGACACCGACCTTGTCTAGGCCTGCCTGCGCCCGGTTCGGTTCTTCGCCCGGGAGTCGTGCGGCAAGTGCACCCCGTGCCGCGAGGGCACCAGCTGGCTCGAGAAGATCCTCGAGCGCATCGTCGACGGCCACGGCCGCCCCCAGGACCTCAACCTCCTGCTCGACGTGAGCGACAACATCTCGGTCGGCCTCAACTGGCCGCCGAAGCAGACCACCATCTGCCCCCTCGGCCAGTCGGCCACGTCGCCCATCGCGTCGGCCCTCATGCGCTTCCGCGAGGAGTTCGAGGCCTACGTCGGCGGCCCCGCCGAGATCACCGTCGAGGTCAAGGGCCCGGCCTTTGTCGGTCCCGCCCAGCCTGCGACGAATGCGGGCGACCCAGCCCTCGCACCAGCAGCAGGAGCCGGACGATGAACCCGACCTCCCACCAGGGCCAGGCTCCGGTGCTCCACCCAGCCGGCGAGGGATACCGGCGACCCCGCGCGTGCGCCAGCAGCAGGAGCCGGACCGGGACGTCGATGTGCACCGAGGGACAGGCTCCGGTGCTCCGGCAGCGCGCGTCCGAGCTGGCGACTGTTCCAGCGGCACCCCGCTCGGTCCAGGTCCGCACCGAAAAGAAAGAGGTCACGGTCGATGCCTGACGCACCTGCCGAGACCGCGGTGGCCATCACCGTGAACGGGCGCGCCGTCGAGGCGCGACCGGGCGAGCTGGTCATCGATGCCGCCGAGCGCAACGGCGTCTACATCCCCCGGTTCTGCTACCACCACCGCATGGAGCCGGTCGGCATGTGCCGGATGTGCCTGGTGGAGGTCGACACCGGCCGCGGCCCGGCCCTCCAGCCCAGCTGCATGCTCACCGTGGCGCCCGACATGGTGGTGGAGACCGACTCGCCCGTGGCCAAGAAGGCCCAGGACGGCATCCTCGAGTTCCTCCTCATCAACCACCCGCTCGACTGCCCGGTCTGCGACAAGGGCGGCGAGTGCCCGCTCCAGGACCACACGGTGGCCTTCGGCCCCGGCGAGAGCCGGTTCGTGGAGGAGAAGCGGCACTACGAGAAGCCGATCTCGATCTCCGACAACGTCTTCCTCGACCGGGAGCGGTGCATCCTCTGCGACCGCTGCACCCGGTTCGCCAAGGACGTCGCCGGCGACACCCTCATCTCGTTCATCGACCGGGGCAACGGCACCCAGGTGAACACGTTCCCCGACCACCCCTTCGCCTCGTACTTCTCGGGCAACACGGTCCAGATCTGTCCGGTGGGGGCGCTCACCGCGAAGCCCTACCGGTTCAAGGCCCGCCCGTGGGACCTCGACCTGGTCGAGTCCACCTGCCAACAGTGCTCGGTGGGTTGCCGCGTCGTGGTGGAGGGATCGCGCAACGAGGTCCTCCGCCAGAGCGGGGTCGACTCCGATCCGGTCAACTGGAGCTGGCTGTGCGACAAGGGCCGGTTCGGCTTCGAGGCCATCGGCCACGCCGATCGCCTGGGTGCCCCGCTCGTGCGGGACGAGTCCGGCGAGCTGGTGGAGGCCCGCTGGTCCGACGCCCTCACCGCCGCGGCCCGCGCCCTCAAGGCCGGGCTCGACAAGAGCGGCCCCGACGGCATCGCGGTCATCGGTGGCGCCCGGCTCACCAACGAGTCGGCCTACGCCTGGGCCAAGCTGGCCAAGGGCGTCATCGGCACCGACCACGTCGACGCGCAGCTCGGCGACGGCCTCCCGGCCGACGTGGTCGCCTCGCTTCCCCGGGCCACCATCGACGAGGCCTGCGCCGCCCGCGGCACCCTCCTGGTGATCGGCTCCGATCCCAAGGACGAGCTGCCGGTCCTGTTCCTGCGCATCCGCGACGCCGTCACCCGCCACGGCGCCACCGTGGTGGAGCTGGCGCCGCGCGCCACCTCGCTCACCGAGCTCGCCACCCACTCGCTGCGCTCGGTCCCCGGTGCGGTCAACGAGCTGGTCCACCAGCTCATCGCCGGCGAGGGCGACCTGGCTCCCGTGCGCGAGGCGCTGGCCAACGAGCAGCTCACCGTCCTGCTGGGCCGGGGCTCGCTGGCCGAGGCGCCCGGCGCCACGGTGGCCGCGGCCGCCGCGCTGCTCGAGGCCTTCCCGAACGTGCGGTTCCTGTCGGGGCTGCGTCGGGCCAACGTGCACGGCGCCCTCGACCTGGGTCTCACGCCCGGCCTGCTCCCCGGCCGGGTGACGCTCGACCAGGGGCGCAGCTGGTTCGCCGAGCACTGGGACACGGTGCCCGCAGAGGCCGGCCTCGACACCGCCGGGATCCTCCAGGCGGCGGCCGACGGGCGCATCGACACCCTCGTGCTGCTCGGCGCCGACCCCCTGGCCGACTTCCCCGACCGGGAGCTCGCGGCGCGGGGGATGGCGGGGGCCCGCACCGTCATCGCCGTCGACACCTTCTTGAACGAGTCGTCCCGCGGGGCCCACGTGGTCCTGCCCGCCGCCGGTCCCACCGAGGTCGACGGCTCCACCACCAACCTCGAGGGTCGGGTCACCACGGTGGGCCAGAAGGTCACGCCGCCCGGGACCGCCCGCCCCGACTGGATGATCGCTGCCGAGCTGGCCTTCCGCCTCGGCGCCGACCTCGGCTTCACCTCCGCCGCCGAGGTCTGGACCGAGATCGAGCAGGTGTCGCCCGCCCACGCCGGCCTCACCCTCGCTGCCCTCGCCGACGAGCCCGACGGCCTCCTGGCCGGCCGTCCCACCCCGGCGCCCGCCCAACCCGAGACCGAGGTCGACGCCACGCCCGACGGCGAGGACGCCGTCGCCGCCGGCGAGGCCATGGCCGCCGGCAACGCCGCCGAGGCCGCCGACCCCCCCGAGGCCAAGGAGGCTGCGGTCACCGCCGCCGCCGAGGCCGAGTCGGTCGCGGTGGCCGCCGACGCCGACGCCACCGACGAGGACGGGCCCGAGCGCTCGCAGGCCACCGGCACCGGGGGCACCGGCGCCGAGCCCACCGGCGGCCGCCCCGACCTGGTGGCGTTCGCCGCGCCCACCTTCAGCGCCCCGCCCCTCGACGCCTACTCCCTGCGCCTGGTCACCGTCCGCCGCCTCTACGACCGGGGCACGCTCGTGGCCCACGCCCCGTCGCTGGCCGGCCTCGCCGGGGCCAGCGCCCTCACCGCCAACCCCACCGACCTCGAGCGCCTCGGCGTGCCGCCGGGCGGCACCGTCAAGGTGAGCTCGGCCAAGGGGGCGCTCACCACCCCCGTCCACCCCGACGCCACCGTGCCCCCGGGCACCGTCGTCTTGTCGTGGAGCCAGGGCGACCCGTCGCCCGCGGTGCTCATCGACGCCGGCGCGCCGGTCACCGAGGTCCGCCTGGAGACGACCACATGATCTTCGGCATCGATCCCCTCCTGTCGGGCGACATCGGCCTGGTGGTGGTCCTCATCGTCCTGGCGAAGGCGGCCATCACCCTCGGCATCTGCCTGGTCGCCACCATGTTGATGATCTGGTTCGAGCGCAAGATCATCTCCGACCTCCAGAACCGCATCGGTCCCAACCGGGCCGGGCCCTTCGGCATCCTGCAGACCCTGGCCGACGGCCTCAAGGTGCTCCTGAAGGAGGACCTGATCCCCGACAAGTCGGATCGCCTGGTGTTCCGGTTGGCCCCCATCCTCACCATGGTCCCGGCCTTCATCACCTTCGGGCTCATCCCCCTCGGCGGCGACTTCAGCGACGGCAACGGCGGCGTCGTCCGCATGTTCGGTCACGACACGCTGCTCCAGCTGGCCAACCCCGACGCCGGCGTGCTGGTGATCCTGGCCATGTCGTCGATCGCCGTCTACGGCGTGATGCTCGCCGGCTGGGCCTCGGGCTCGAAGTACCCGCTCCTCGGCTCGGTCCGGGCCAGCGCCCAGATGGTGTCCTACGAGGCGGCCCTCGCCCTGTCGGTCCTCGCCGTGGTGCTGGTGAGCGGCACCGACAGCTTCGGTGGCCTCGGCACCCTCACCACCAACGGCATCGTCAACGCCCAGGTGCCGTGGGGCTGGAACCTCTGGGTCACCGGCCTGGTGCCGTTCGTGATCTTCTACGTCGCCGCCACCGCGGAGCTCAACCGCCCGCCGTTCGACCTGGTGGAGGCCGAGCAGGAGCTGGTGGGCTCGTTCCAGACCGAGTACTCCGGCTTCCGCTTCGCCATCTTCTACCTGGCCGAGTTCCTCAACGCCGTCACCATGGCGGCCATCATCGTCACCTTGTTCCTGGGTGGCCCCGGCGGCCCGGTCCTGTTCGGCCCCGGCTGGATGTGGGGCTTCCTCTGGTTCTTCCTCAAGCTGGTGGCCGTGCTCTACGTGTTCGTCTGGACCCGGGCGTCGGTGCCCCGCGTCCGCTACGACCAGCTGATGGACCTCGGGTGGAAGGTCATGATCCCGTTGGCGCTCGGGTGGATGCTGCTGCTGGTGGCCATCCGGGTGGGCGCCGACGCCGACTGGAACCCGATCCTCACCGTGCTCGGCGGCGCCGCCGTGTTCGCCGCCTGCTACGGCCTGCTGGTCCTGGCCATGCGGGCATCCCGGCGCAACCGCGAGCTCGAAGGGGCGATCGACTGATGGGGTACCTTGGAGGCTTCCTGGTCACGTTCCGCCAGCGGGGCAAGCAGCAGCGCACCACGCGCGAGTACGCCAAGGACGAGGGCGGCAAGCGCGACAAGCCCGAGCGGTTCCACGGGCGCCACGTCCTGAACCGCTACGAGGACGGCATGGAGAAGTGCATCGGCTGCGAGCTCTGCGCCGGTGTCTGCCCCGCGAAGTGCATCTACGTCCGTGGCGCCGACAACGACCCCACCGACCCGGTCTCGCCCGGCGAGCGCTACGGGTTCGTCTACGAGATCAACTACCTGCGCTGCATCCACTGCGACCTCTGCGTGGAGGCGTGCCCCACCGAGGCCATCACCGAGAGCAAGCTGTTCGAGTTCTCCTTCACCAACCGGGCCGACGCCATCTACACCAAGGCCGAGCTGGTCGTCGGCGACGACGGCCTGCCCCAGCAGATGCCCTGGGAGGACTGGTCCGACCTGGCCCAGGTCGCCCAGCTCTCGTCGGCCTGGGTGCGGGCCACCGCCCCGGGCGGCGACGCCTCCTACGAGGGCACCGTCGGCTGGAGCGGCGAGCTCGGGTTCGGCGTCAAGCCGCCCGAGGCCGGCCAGACCCGCGGCCGCGCCGCCGCCGACGCCGCCCCCGAGCTGCCGTCGGCCGCCGCCACCACCGGGGGCACCGGCCCCGACTTCCACGCCGACGACGCCCCCGAGCGGGTGGCGGACGCCACCGCCCCGCTCCCCGGGGTGCTCGAAGCGGACCGCGCCGAAGCCGGCGACGTGGACCGCGCCGAGGAGGAGGGTCACTGATGGAGCTCGCGATCTTCATCGCCGGGGCGATCATCTGCCTGGCCGGTGCCCTCGGCATCATCACCTCCGACAACCCGGTCCACTCGGCGCTGAGCCTGGTGGGCACCCTGTTCGGCATCGCCGTGCTCTTCATCGCCCAGGATGCCGAGTTCCTGGCCGCCGTGCAGATCATCGTCTACGCCGGCGCCATCGTGGTCCTCTTCCTGTTCGTGATCATGCTCCTCGGCGTCGACCGCACCGACGACATCTCGCTCGAGCCCCTCACCGGTCAACGGGCGATGGCCGCGGTGGCCGGCGTCCTCCTGGCCTCGGGCCTCACCGCCGTGGTGCTCCTCGGCACCGTCACCGGCGAGCGCGGCGGATCGGGCGAGATCGACGAGAGCGTGCCCAACGTGGCCCAGATCGGGCGCCTCCTCTTCACCGACCACCTGTGGGCCTTCGAGATCACCTCGGTGCTCCTCGTGATCGCCGTCGTGGGCGCGGTGGTCCTGGCCCGCCACCGCCGCGACGACCTGGTCGACGCCGACACGTTCGACGAACCCCCGGCCGACGGTGGGGAGGTGGCGTCGTGATCGTCGCCGCCCTCGGCCCCGAGCCCTACCTCGTGTTGAGCGCCGTGCTCTTCGCGGCGGGCACCGTCGGGTTGCTCATCCGTCGGAACCCGCTGGTGATGTTCATGTGCATCGAGCTCATGCTCAACGCCGTCAACCTCACCTTCGTCACCCTGGCCCGCGAGCTCGACGACCTGGGCGGCCAGGTGTCGGTGTTCTTCGTGCTCGTGGTCGCCGCCGCCGAGGTGGTGGTGGGCCTCGGGATCATCGTGTCCATCTTCCGCCGCCGTCAGGGCGCGACCGCCGACGACCTGTCTCTCCTGAAGGGCTGAGCGCACCACCATGCACGATCTGCTCTTCCTCATCCCCGCGCTGCCCCTCGCCGGCTTCGCCTTCCTGGTCTTCTTCGGCCGGCGCCTCGGCGAGCCGCTGGCCGGGTGGCTGGCCACCGCCGCGGTGGGCGGTTCCTTCCTGGCCAGCGTGGCCACCTACCTCGACCTGGTGGGCAAGCCCAGCGAGGAGCGGGCCCTCACCCAGACGCTCTTCGAGTGGCTGCCCGTGGGCGGCTTCCAGGTCGACGTGGGGTTCCTGGCCGATCCGCTGTCGGTCACCATGCTCCTCTTCGTCACCGGCATCGCCACGCTGATCCACCTCTACGCCATCGGCTACATGCACGGCGACGCCCGGTTCACCAAGTTCTTCGTGTACCTCAACCTGTTCGTCTTCTCGATGATCATGCTGGTGCTCGGCGACAACCTGCTCATCACCTTCCTCGGGTGGGAGGGCGTCGGCGCCTGCTCGTACTTCCTGATCTCGTTCTGGCACGAGAGCGAGGAGAACGCCTCCGCCGGCAAGAAGGCCTTCGTCACCAACCGCATCGGCGACTTCGGCTTCATGGTCGCCATGTTCTTCACCTTCGAGGCGATCGGCACCTTGAACTACGCCGGCATCGTCTCGGCCTCGCCGAGCCTCACCACCACCACGGCCACGGTCATCGCCGGCCTCCTCTTCGTGGGGGCCTGCGGCAAGTCAGCTCAGATCCCGCTGTTCGTCTGGCTGCCCGACGCCATGGCCGGCCCCACCCCGGTCTCGGCGCTCATCCACGCCGCCACCATGGTCACCGCGGGCGTCTACCTGCTCACCCGGATGAACCCCCTGATCGCCGAGGCGGCCAGCTGGATCCCGTGGACCATCGCCATCGTGGGCGCCCTCACCGCCCTGTTCGCGGCCACCATCGCCGTGGCCCAGAACGACATCAAGAAGGTGCTGGCGTACTCCACGATCAGCCAGCTCGGCTACATGTTCCTCGCCGTCGGCTCCGGCGCCTACATCGCCGCCATCTTCCACATGGTCACCCACGCCTTCTTCAAGGCGCTGCTCTTCCTCGGGTCGGGCTCGGTGATCCACGGCATGGGCGACGAGCAGGACATGCGCCGCATGGGCGCCCTGCGCAAGCTCCTGCCGATCACCGCCGTCACCTTCATCGTGGGCTGGCTGGCCATCGCCGGCTTCCCGCTGTTCTCCGGCTTCTTCTCCAAGGACGAGATCCTCCTCTACGCCTACGAGAAGCACCCCGCCCTCTGGGCGGTCGGCGTGGTGACCGCCCTGCTCACCGCCTTCTACATGAGCCGCCAGGTCTTCCTGGTCTTCTTCGGCGAGGCCCGCTGGGACCGGCCGCTCGCCGAGGCCGTGCCCGAGCTGGCCGCCGAGCGCGAGGCGTCAGGCGCCCACGAGGGCCACGGCGTCGGGCCCTTCGGGGAGATCCACCCCCACGAGTCGGGCTGGAAGATGACCCTCCCGCTGATCGCCCTGGCCCCGCTGGCCTTCGCCGGCGGCTGGCTCAACTCGCCCTTCTGGGACTCCGGCAAGTTCCTCGAGCACTGGCTCGAGCCGGTGGTGGAGTTCGGCGAGGCCCACGCCACGAGCAGCACCGGCGTGAAGCTCACCCTCGGCGTGATCGCCACCGCGGCCGGCCTGCTCGGCATCGCCCTCGCGGTGGTGGTCTACCTCCGCAAGCGGGCCGACCTGGCGGCGCGGATCGAGCAGCCCCTCCTGGCCGAGGGCTGGCGCTACGACGCCGCCGTCACCGCCTTCGCCGGCGGTCCCGGCCGCAAGGCGTTCGAGGCCGTGGCCTGGTTCGACCGCACGGTGATCGACGGCGCCGTCAACGGCGTGGGCACCGTCGTGCGCGGCGGCGCCGACAAGGGCCGCCTGGTCCAGTCCGGCTACGTCCGCAACTACGCCCTCGGCCTCGCCATCGGCGCCGTGGTGATCGCAGCGCTCCTCCTCTCCAAGGCGGTCTACTGATGAACCCGGTGCTCCTCGCCGCCGAGGGTGCCCACGACGCCGTCAGCTTCCCGATCCTGTCCACGCTGGTGGTGCTGCCGCTCGTCGGCGCCCTCCTGGTGGCGATCATCACCGGTCGGCGCCCCGAGATCGCCAAGCAGGTGGCCGTGTTGTTCTCGGTGGCCACCGGGGCCCTCGCCGTGGCCGTCCTGGTGCTCTTCGAGACCGGCGAGGCCGGCTACCAGTTGGTGGAGCGCACCGCCTGGATCGAGGACCCGGAGATCTCGTGGGCGCTCGGCGTCGACGGCATCGCGCTGTGGCTGGTGGTGCTCACCGGCATCTTGTTCCCGATCGCCCTGCTCGGCGCGCCGCCCAAGCACGACGCCAAGCCGTTCTACGCCTGGCTGCTCGTGCTCGAGGCCGGGTGCCTCGGCGCCTTCTTGGCCATGGACCTGTTCCTGTTCTTCGTCTTCTTCGAGATCGTCCTGGTCCCGATGTACTTCCTCATCAGCGGGTGGGGCTACGACCAGCGCAAGTACGCGGCCACCAAGTTCTTCCTCTACACGATGTTCGGGTCGGCCTTCATGCTGGTGGGCACCATCGCCACCGCCTACCTCCACGCCAAGGGCGGCCCGGTCACCTTCGACCTGGTCACGCTGGCCGAGGACCAGGGCACGCTGGCCGTCACCACCGCCCGGTGGCTCTTCCTCTCCTTCGCCATCGCCTTCGCGGTGAAGGTCCCGCTCTTCCCGATGCACACCTGGCTGCCCGACGCCCACACCCAGGCCCCCACCGCCGGCTCGGTGATCCTGGCCGGCGTGATGTTGAAGCTCGGCACCTACGGGTTCCTGCGCTTCGGCCTCTACCTGTTCCCCGAGGCCGCCCTCTGGGCCGCGCCCGGCATGGTCACGCTGGGCGTCATCGGCATCGTCTACGGCGCCATCTGCGCCACCATGCAGCGGGACCTCAAGCGGATCATCGCCTACTCCTCGGTGGCCCACCTGGGCTTCATCGCCCTCGGCACGTTCTCGCTCACCACCCAGGGCCTCCAGGGCAGCGTGTTCCAGATGGTGGCCCACGGCATCACCACCGGCGCCCTCTTCCTGCTCTGCGGGTTCATCTACGAGCGCCGCCACACCTACCAGCTCTCGGACCTCAGCGGCCTCCAGAAGCCGGCCCCCAAGCTGGCCGCGGTGTTCACCGTCGTCATGCTCGCCTCGGTGGGCCTGCCCGGGCTCAACGGCTTCGTGGGCGAGTTCCTCATCCTGCAGGGCTCGTTCCTCACCCGGCGGTGGTGGACGGTCGTGGCCGTCCTCGGCGTCATCCTCGCCGCCCTCTACCTGCTGTGGGCCTACCAGCGGGTGTTCCACGGCGAGCCGAAGGGCGACAACGCCAAGGTGATCGACCTCACCTTCACCGAGGGCCTGGTGATGGCGCCGCTGGTGGGCCTCATCGTGTTCATGGGCGTGTACCCGAAGCCGATCTTCGACCGGATGGAGCCCGCGGTCACGAGGCTGGTCCACCACATCGAGGACAACACCGACTACCAGGAGCCGAAGGTGGCCACCGAGGGCGAGGAGATCGTGCCCGAGTCCGAGCGCCGCCAAGAGGGCGAGCACGGCGGCGAGCACGCGGAAGGTGCCGACGCCGGCGCCGAGGGTGAGGGCGGTCACTGATGCTGTTCGCCCAGACCCTCGAGAAGCTCGACACCCCCGGGGTGGAGTTCTCCGCCCTGCTGCCCGTGCTCATCCTGCTCGGCGGCGCCATCGTGTTGATGGTGGTGGGCGCCTTCTCGTCGCGCACCCCTCGCGTGCCGTGGCACGCCGCCTTCACCATCGCCACCGCCGTCGCCTCCATCGCGTCGGCCATCCCGCTCTGGTTCCGGGCCCGCGACGACGGTCCGCTGCGGGTGGTGGCCGACGCCGTCCGCGTCGACGGCCTCACCGTGTTCCTCGGGATCGTGATCGCCGCGGGCGTCATCCTCACCGCCCTGCTCGCCGACGACTACCTGCGCCGGGAGCGCCTCGACGGGCCCGAGGCCTACGTCCTGCTGCTCCTCTCGGCGGCCGGCGGCGTGATCATGGCCGGGGCCAACGACCTCATGGTCTTGTTCCTCGGCCTCGAGATCCTCTCGATCGCCGTGTACGTGCTCGCCGGCATCCACGTCCGCCGGGCCCGCTCCGGCGAGGCCGCCCTGAAGTACTTCGTGCTGGGGGCCTTCTCGTCGGCCTTCATGCTCTACGGCATCGCCCTCGTCTACGGCGCCACCGGCAGCACCAACCTCACCGACATCCGCTCGTTCCTCGCCACCAACCTGCTGACCAACGACATCATGTTGCTGGCCGGCTTCGCCCTGCTCCTGGTGGGCCTCGGCTTCAAGGTGGCCGCGGCCCCGTTCCACGCGTGGGCGCCCGACGTCTACGACGGCTCGCCCAGCCCGTTCGTGGCCTACATGGCCTCGGGCGTGAAGACCGCCGGCTTCGCCGCCATCATCCGGATCTTCGTCTTCGGCTTCTCCAGCTACGCCACCGACTGGAAGCCCATCGTGTACGTGCTGGCCGTGGCCACGCTGCTCGTCGGCTCGGTCCTGGCCGTCAGCCAGACCAACGTGAAGCGGATGCTGGCCTACTCGTCGATCGGCCACGCCGGCTTCGTGCTGGTGGGCATCCAGGCCGGCACCGAGCTCGGCGTGCAGTCGGCCGTGTTCTACCTGGCCACCTACACCTTCAGCGTGGCCGGCAGCTTCGGGGTGGCCACCATCGTCGGCCGCACCGGCGACAACGCCCACGCCCTCACCGACTACCGCGGGTTGGCCAAGCGCTCGCCCCTGCTCGCCTTCGCCTTCCTGGTGTTCCTGCTGGCCCAGGCCGGCGTGCCGTTCACCGCCGGCTTCTGGGCCAAGTTCTGGGTCATCGGCGCGGCGGTCGACGCCCGCTCGTTCTGGCTGGGCCTGGTGGCCATGATCTCGTCGGTCATCTCGGCCTTCGTCTACCTGCGCATCGTGTTGACGATGTACGGCGACGACGCCGAGGAGGGCGCCCCGCGCTTCCGGCTGCCCGCCGGTGCCCGCGTGGCCATCGGGGCGTCGGTGCTCGCCACCATCGGCCTCGGGTTGGTGCCCGGCCCGCTGTGGGACGCGGCTCGCACGGCCGTGCGGTCCACCACGGCCCCGGTCGACGTCGCCCCCGGCACCGCCACCGACGCTGCGCCCCCCGGCAACTGAGCCCTGCTCGAGCAGGCCGCGCCCGGCGGGCCGCCCGGCGCCGGCACTGCCGTGGCCCGACCCCGCCCGCGCCGCCCCACGGGGCGGTGACGGGCCGCGCCGCCAGCTCCGACGGGCCGCGCCGCCCGACTCCGGCCCCCGTGCCGGCCGCGCCCGGGACCACGCGGGACGACCCGCGGGACCCTCGTCACCCTCCCTTTGGCCCCTCGTGAGCGCTATCACTAAGGTTCGACGCCGTGTCGGAGTTCCTGCGTGACTACCTCACCGTCGCCATCTTCGCGGCGGTGGCCGGCGGCCTTCTGGTCGGTGTGCTCAGCCTCGGCAAGCTCATCCGCCCCGTCCGTCCCCAGGGCGACAAGTACCTCACCTACGAGAGCGGCGTCGACCCCGTGGGCGCCGGCTGGGACCAGAGCCCGATCCGGTACTACGTCTTCGCCCTGCTCTTCGTCCTCTTCGACGTGGAGGCCGTGTTCATCTTCCCCTGGGCCACCCAGCTCGAGGTCTACGGCTGGTTCGGCGCCATCGAGATGATCGTCTTCATCTCCCTGTTGTCGCTCGGCCTCCTCTACGCCTGGCGGAAGAAGGTCCTGCAATGGATCTGACGGACCGGAACCCCCGCCCGCACCACCTCCACGGAAGCTGCTGACATGGGACTCGTCGAGAGCGGAAAGCTCCCGAAGCCGCTGACGTCGTTGCTGAACACGTCGCGCAAGTACTCCCTCTGGATCTTCCAGTGGGGCCTGGCCTGCTGCGCCATCGAGATGGGTGCCGCCCTGGGCTCGCCGCGCTACGACGTGATGCGCCTCGGCGTCATCCCGCTGCCGGCCAGCCCCCGCCAGGCCGACCTCATGTGCGTGTCGGGCACCGTCACCGACAAGATGGTCCCGGCCATCCGCCGCCTCTACGAGCAGATGCCCGACCCGAAGTACGTGATCTCCATGGGCTCCTGCGCCAACTGCGGCGGCCCCTACTGGGACAGCTACTCGGTCACCAAGGGCGTCGACCAGGTCATCCCGGTCGACGTGTACGTGCCCGGCTGCCCGCCGCGGCCCGAGGCGCTGCTCGAGGGCATCATCTTGTTGCAGGAGCGCATCGGCAAGGAAGACATGGCCGAGCGGTGGAAGGGTGATCCCATTGTCGTCACCTGAGGTCACCGACGCCCCGGCGGCCGAGGTCGACGAGCTCCGCGAGGCCGTCCTCGCCGAGCTCTCCGACGAGCTCGGCGACGCCCTCGTGGGCTCCCACCTCGTGGCCGGCGACGACCTCTGGGTCCGGGTCACCCGCGATGCCTGGGTCACCGCCGGCTTCGCCCTGCGCGACAAGGTCGGCTGCAAGGCGTTCGAGTTCCTCTCGGCCATCGACTGGCTGCCGAGCCCGTTCGGCAAGAACGAGGACTCGCCCACCGACGCCCCACCCGAGATCTCGCCGGAGATCGTCACCGGCTACGCCGGCGGCGACACCCGCTTCCAGGTCTTCGCCCGGGCCCACTCGCTCACCCGCAAGCTCGGCGTCACCCTCAAGGTCGACCTGCCCGACGACGACCTCACCCTCGCGACGTGGCTCCCGGTCTACGCCGGGGTCAACTGGCACGAGCGCGAGGCCCACGAGATGTTCGGCGTGGTCTTCGAGGGCCACCCCTACCTGGCCAACCTCTACCTGCCGGGCGACTTCGAGGGCTACCCCCTGCGCAAGACGTTCCCGCTGCTGGCGCGCCACGTGAAGCCGTGGCCCGGCATCGTCGACGTGGAGCCCATGCCCGACGAGGCACCCACCGAGGGCGGCGCCGAGGCCACCGACGCCCCCGCCGACGGGGAGACGACCGAATGACCGCCGTGACGGATCGCCAGAAGCTGGCCTACGCCAACGCGCAGGCCGCCGACGGGCGGGTCAACCTGGAGTTCGAGACCGACGAGGGCATGACCCTCAACATGGGCCCGCAGCACCCCGCCACCCACGGCACCCTGCGGATCATCCTCAAGCTCGACGGTGAGCAGGTCATCAACTGCGAGCCGGTCATGGGCTACATGCACCGGGGCTACGAGAAGCTCCTCGAGGTCCGCACGTACCCGCAGGTCAACACCCTCGTCAACCGCATCGACTGGCTGGGCAGCTTCGCCAACGAGGTGCCGTTCATCCTCGCCAGCGAGAAGCTCATGGGCATCGAGGCCCCGCCCCGGGCCCAGTGGATCCGCACGATCCTGTTCGAGCTGTCGCGCATCGCCAACATCTCGCTCTTCGTGGGCGACATGGCCCTCCACATCGGCGCCATGACCGCGGCCTTCTACGCCTTCCGCGACCGCGAGTTCGTGCTGAACCAGATCGAGTCGGTCAGCGGTGGTCGGTTCCACCCGAACTTCGACCGCATCGGTGGCCTGAAGGACGACCTGCCCAAGGGGTGGGGCGCCGACACCAAGGCCGCCATGACCCGCATCCGCGAGTTCTGCGACGAGATGGAGACCCTCGTCGAGGGCAACGAGATCTTCACGGCCCGGACCCGGGGCATCGGCGTCGTCCCCGCCGAGATCGCCCTCCAGTTCGGCCTCACCGGCGCCAACCTCCGGGCCAGCGGCGTCGACTGGGACCTGCGCCGCGACGAGCCGGTGGGCCTGGCCTGGGACCAGGTCGACTGGAACGTCATCACCCACCCCGACGGCGACTCCTTCGCCCGGTTCTGGGTGCGCCTGCAGGAGATCCGCGAGGCCACCAAGATCGTCGACCAGCTCATCGACGGGCTCCCCGCCGGGCCGATCATGGCCAAGGTCCCCCGCATCATCAAGGTGCCCGAGGGCGAGGCGTGGGTGGCCACCGAGAACCCGCTCGGCGAGATGGGCTTCTACGTGGTGTCGAAGGGCGACCTGGGCCCGTTCCGGGTCAAGATCCGCACGCCCTCGTTCAACAACATCTCGATCGTGCCGTGGGTCTGCCGCGGCGTGTACGTGCCCGACGTGGTCACCATCTTGGCCTCGCTCTACTTCATCCTCGGAGACATCGACCGGTGACCGGCACCATCTTGGGCCTCGAGCTCGCGTACTGGCAGCAATCGGTGCTGCGGTCGCTCGGCGTGCTGGCCGCCGTGCTGCTGCCCGCCGGCACCTTCGTCTACGTCTTCCTGTTCAAGATGGTGTCGTTCATGCAGAACCGCCTCGGCCCCATGGAAGCCGGGCCGTTCGGCTCGATGCAGCTCCTGGCCGAGGTCGGCAAGTTCCTCCAGAAGGAGGACATCGTCCCCGAGCGGGCCGATCGGCACCTGTTCAAGCTGGCGCCCTACCTGGTGGTGGGCACGGTGCTGCTGGTGTACCTGGCCGTGCCCTTCGGGCCCGACATGTGGTTCGCCGACCTCGACGGCGGCATCTTCTACGTGCTCGCCGTCTCGTCGATCTCGTCGCTCGGCGTGCTGCTGGCCGGCTGGTCGTCGGCCAACAAGTTCGCCTTGATCGGTGGCCTCCGCGCCGCCGGCCAGCTGATCGCCTACGAGCTCCCGATGGTGCTGGCGGTGGTCGGTGTGGTCATCCAGGCCGAGACCATGAACCTCACCGGGATCGTGGCCGGCCAGGCCGGCGGGGAGATCTTCGGGATCGACTGGCTGGGCAACCCCTACATCCTCACCCAGTTCGTGGCCTTCGCCATCTTCATGATCGCGGTGCAGGCCGAGCTCGGACAGACGCCGTTCGACATGCCGATCGCCGAGTCCGAGCTGGTCACCGGCTACATCACCGAGTACTCCGGGCTGCGGTTCCTGCTGTTCTTCATCGGCGAGTTCGCCTCGGCCGGCGCGTTCGCCGCGGTGGCCGCCACCCTCTTCCTGGGGGGCTGGACGGTCCCGTCGGCCTGGGCCGACCTCGACAGCAACTGGTTCAACCTGCTGGGCCCGCTGATCATGCTCACCAAGATGATGATCATCGGCGGGCTGATCTTCTTCGTGCGGTTCACCTTCCCCCGCTTCCGCGAGGACCAGCTCCAGAAGCTGGCCTGGACCGTGCTGATCCCGATCTCGCTGGTCAACATCCTCGCCACCACGATCTTGAAGGTTGCGTTCTGATGGCCCCTCGTCCGAAGGTTCCCGGCATCGTCAAGGGCATGGGGGTCACCTTCAAGGAGATGACCCACACCATCTGGCCGGGTGAGGGCCTGAAGCGCTTCGCCCAGGCCCCGTCGCCCGCCAAGGGCTCGGCCACCACGCAGTACCCCCACGAGAAGGAGGCGCCGGCGCCCCGCGCCCGCGGCGTCATCGCCCTCAAGGAGGACAACTGCACGGTCTGCATGCTCTGCGCCCGCAGCTGCCCCGACTGGTGCATCTACATCGAGGGCCACAAGGAGAAGGCGCCGCCGCGCCGCCCGGGTGGCAAGGAGCGCACCGTCTCGGCGCTCGATCGCTTCGACATCGACTACTCGCTCTGCATGTACTGCGGCATCTGCGTCGAGGTCTGCCCCTTCGAGGCCCTCTTCTGGAGCCCGGAGTTCGAGTACTCCGAGCCCCGCATCGCGGATCTGCTCCACGACAAGGAGCGCCTCGGCGAGTGGATGGAGACCGTCCCGGACTTCGAGCCCTACGAGGCCGGCTCCGAGGTCAAGGTCCAGAAGGTGCCGCGCTGATGGCCGGTCTGCTCCTCGCGGCCGCCGCCAACGCCGATGCCCCGGTGCTGGTGGCCCAGAACGTGGCCTTCGGGCTCATCGCCGCCATGATGGTCTTCTCGGCCGTCCGGCTGGTGACCACCGACAACGTGGTCCACGCGGCGGCCTACCTGGTGATGGTGCTCGGCGGCGCCGCCGCCCAGTTCATCCTCCTGGGCGCCGAGTTCATCGCCATCACCCAGGTGCTCGTCTACATCGGCGCCATCGTGGTGCTCTTCCTGTTCGGCATCATGCTCACCAAGGCGCCCATGAAGGGCACCGAGAAGTTGAGCCGCGACAACTGGCTGCTGGGGTCGCTCACCTCCCTCGTGCTGCTCGCCCTGCTGGGCTTCGCCTTGCTCGACGGCTTCGGGGGCGACAAGCTGCCCGCCGACCTGGCGCCCACCGACACCCGGGCGGTGTCGGACTCGATCTTCGGCACCTACCTCGTCCCGTTCGAGGTCATCTCGCTGTTGCTGCTCGCCGCCCTCATCGGCGCCATCGTGATCGCCCGACGGGACTAGGAGGAAACCGTGCTGCTCAACCAGTTCCTCCTGCTCGCGGCCGTGCTCTTCTGCATCGGCGTCTACGGGGTCATCTCCCGGCGCAACGGCGTCCTCGTCCTCATGTCGATCGAGCTGATCCTCAACTCGGTCAACATCAACCTGGTGGCCTTCAGCGCCATGACCGGCGCCGTGTCGGGCCAGGTCTTCGCCCTGTTCGTGATCGCCGTGGCCGCCGCCGAGGTCGGCGTCGGCCTGGCGATCGTGCTGGCGATCTTCCGTACCCACCGCACCGTCGACCTCGATGACGTCGACCTGATGAAGGGCTGATCGATCGTGCTGGCTCACGCGTGGATCATCCCGCTCATCCCCGCCCTCGCCTTCCTGCTGATCCTCGGGATCGGCAAGAAGCTGCCCCGCGGCGGCTCGGAGATCGGCATCGCCTCCGTGGCCATCTGCTTCGTGCTGGCCCTGGCCGTGGCCGCGGGCTGGATCGGCCGGGTCAACAACCCGCCCGAGGCCAGCGGCAGCCACGGCGCCGAGGTGGAGCACGTCGACGAGGGTCCCGCCTCGGGCAGCGAGGGCGAAGCCGAGCCGGCCGACGAGGAGCACGGTGCCCCCGCCGCCGGTCTCGCCGAGGGCCAGACCGCGGCACCCCTCACCCCGGCCGCGCCCGCCGCCCCGGCCGCCGAGGAGGAGGGCGCGGAAGCCGAGGAGCACCACGCCACCGACCCGGTGGTCCGCAACATCACCTGGTTCCAGAACGGCGGCGTCGAGATCAAGGTCGGCACCCTCGTCGACGGCCTCAGCGCCGTGCTGCTGGTGGTGGTCACCCTGATCTCGCTGCTGGTGCACGTCTTCTCCACCGACTACGTGGCCGGCGACCGCCGCTACACCCACTACTTCGCCTTCCTCAGCCTCTTCACGTCGTCGATGCTCTTCTTCGTCCTGGCCGAGAACACGCTGCAGATGCTCGTGGGCTGGGAGCTGGTGGGCCTCTGCTCGTTCGCCCTGATCGGGCACTGGTGGGAGGAGAAGCCCAACTCCGACGCGGCCCTGAAGGCCTTCCTCACCAACCGCGTGGGCGACGTCGGCCTGCTGTGCGGCGTGATCATCCTCTACTTCGCCGCCGGGCAGACCTTCGACACGGTCGCCATCAACACCATGGCCAACGAGGGCGAGATCCGGCACTTCTTGCTGTTGGTGGCCTCGCTCTCGCTCCTGACGGCCGTGATGAGCAAGTCCGGCCAGTTCATCCTCCACACCTGGCTGCCCGACGCCATGGCCGGCCCCACGCCGGTCTCGGCGCTGATCCACGCCGCCACCATGGTGGTGGCCGGTGTCTTCCTCATCGCCCGCCTCTACGGCGTCTTCTTCAACGGCCTCTCCATCGGCACCTCGAACATCAACGCCATGGCGTTGATCGGGGCGGTCACGCTCCTCTTCGGCGCCTTCCTGGCGTTCGTGCAGAGCGACATCAAGAAGGTGCTGGCGTACTCCACGGTCAGCCAGCTCGGCTACATGGTGATGGCCCTCGGCGTGGGCGCCTGGACCGCCGCCATCTTCCACCTCTTCACCCACGCCATCTTCAAGGCGTGCCTGTTCCTCGGCTCGGGCTCGCTGGCCCACCACATCCACTCGTTCGACATGAAGAAGGACATGGGCGGCCTGCGCAAGGTCATGCCCAAGACGTTCTGGACCTTCATGATCGGCACCGCGGCCCTGGTGGCCATCCCGCCCTTCGCCGGGTTCTGGTCGAAGGACGAGATCCTGGCCGGCGCCCAGCAGCTGGGCGGCGACGGCGGCTACCCGGTGATGCTCGTCATGGGCACCCTGGGCGCGGCCTGCACGGGCGCCTACATGACCCGGGCCATCTGGTACGTCTTCTTCGGCGAGCGGCGGGGCGCCTCGGCCACCCACGACATGCACGAGAACGGTCCCCGGATCACCGTGCCGCTCATCATCCTCGCCGGGCTCGCCATCGTGGCCGGCTTCACCAACGTGCCCGACACCGGGGCGCTCAGCTGGGTCCCCGAGGACCTCGCCCTGCGCTTCGAGCACTTCGTGGAGCCCACCGCCGGCTACTTCCCCGGCGAGCTGCCCAGCTTCAGCCACCCCGAGTTCAACATCGTGCTGGCCCTCGTCTCCACCCTCGTCGGCCTGGCCGGCGTGGCCGGCGCCTACCTCTGGTACTGGAAGGGCCTGGGCCCGCACGGGCTCACCGAGCGCAACCGCTTCGCCCGAGCCGGCTACCGGGTGCTGGAGAACAAGTACGGCCTCGACATCCTCTACACCGATGTCATCGCCGGCTCCACCAAGGGCCCCATCGCCCGGGGCGTCTACTGGTTCAACCAGAACGTCATCGACGGCCTGGTCAACCTGGTGGGCACCTCCGCCCGCTCCGCGGGCACGTGGGTGTACCAGCGCATCGACCAGGGCGTCGTCGACACCGTGGTGAACAGCTCCGGCTCCGCAGCCGAGGGCTCGGGCGAGGTGCTCCGCAAGGCCCAGACCGGCAAGGTCCAGGCCTACGGCGCCTATCTGTTCCTGGGGGCCGCCGTGCTGGCCGCCATCTTCGTCGTGATCGCCAGCTGATGCCGGTCCCGACGAGCAACCGAATGCTGATGAACCGCAAGATGAGGACGAGGGAGTCGCAACCGTGAAGGACCTGCTCAACGGCTGGGGGCCCACCGCCGCCGTCTTCCTGCCCCTGGTGGGAGTCGCGGTGATGTTGGCGATCCCGAAGTCGGAGGAGACCCTGCACAAGGTGGTGGCCCTGGTCACCAGCCTTGCGGTGTTCGCCGTCGGTGTCGCCCTCCTGGCCGAGTTCGACTACGACCAGACCGCCGACATGCAGTTCTTCGTCAACAAGACGTGGATCGAGGTCATCAACAGCCGCTACATCATCGGGATCGACGGCATCTCGCTGCCGCTGATCGCCCTCACGGTGTTCATCGTGCCGCTGGTGATCATCTACTCGTGGAACCACTTCCCCGAGCCGCACAACCCCAAGGCGTTCCTGATCCTCATCCTGATCCTCGAGACCGGGATGATCGGCACGTTCGTGGCCCAGGACCTGCTCCGGTTCTGCGGGTTCTTCGAGCTCGTGCTCCTGCCCATGTACTTCATGATCGGCGTGTACGGCGGCGAGCAGCGCAAGTACGCCTCGTTGAAGTTCTTCCTCTACACGGCGTTCGGCTCGGCGCTGATGATCGTGTCGATCCTGGCCACCTACTTCCTGTCGCCGGTGAACGCCGCAGGGGACCACACCTTCTCGATGATCGAGCTGGCCAACTGGGGAGCCGCCGGCAACGGCGAGCTGGTGCGCCTCACCGGCATCTTGGTCTTCGGTGGGTTCTTCATGGGCTTCGGCATCAAGGTGCCCATGTTCCCGTTCCACACCTGGCTGCCCGACGCCCACACCCAGGCCCCCACCCAGGGCTCGGTGATCCTGGCCGCCGTGCTGCTGAAGCTCGGCACCTACGGCTTCGTCCGCATCGCCATCCCGATCTTCCCGGAGGCCGCCATCTGGTGGGCCCCGATCATCGGCGGGCTGGCGGTGTTCGGCATCATCTACGGCGCCCTCGGCTGCCTGGCCCAGACCGACATGAAGCGCCTCATCGCCTTCTCCTCGGTGGCCCACATGGGCTACGTGATGCTGGGCATCGCCACCCTCACGCCGCTCGGCACCAACGCCGCCATCTTCGGCATGGTGGCCCACGGCCTCATCACCGGCATGCTCTTCTTCCTCGCCGGCTCGGTGAAGGACCGCTTCCACACCCTGGAGATCAAGCGGCTCGGCGGGCTCCTGCTGCAGGCGCCCCGGATGGGCTGGCTGCTGGGCTTCGCCTGCATGGCGTCGCTGGGCCTGCCCGGCCTGGCCGGCTTCTGGGGTGAGTTCCCGGCCATCCTCTCGGCCTACCAACCGGCCGACGGCCTGAGCGAGCCGCTGTTCCGCACCTTCATGGTGATCGCCGCCATCGGCACCGTGCTCGCCGCCGGCTACCTCCTCTGGCTGCTCCAACGGGTGGCCTTCGGCACGCCCACCGAGGAGTTCGAGAAGGAGCACATCCACGACATGCACCTCACCGACTACCTGGCGTGGGTGCCCATGATCGTGCTGATCCTGGTGCTCGGCGTGTACCCGAACCTCCTGTTCAAGATCACCGACGGCGCCGTGGTGCACAGCCTCCGCGCCTTTGCAGGAAGCTGATCGTGCTCGCCTCCGTGCTCGCCGCCACCTCGGGCTTCGTCCGCCCCGACCTCGACTGGCACGCGCTCGCGCCGGAGCTCATCCTCACCGCCACGATCGTGGTGGCGCTCTTCCTCGACGTCACCACCTCGGAGTCCGGCAAGGGCATCGTGGCCTCGGTGTCGGGCATCGGCATCCTGGCGGCCATCGTGCCGCTCATCACCCTCGGCCTCGACGACTCGTCCCGGGTGATGTTCGACGGCGCCTACGTGGTGGACGACTTCGCGCTCGTCCTCAAGGGCGTCTTCCTGGTGGCCGCCTACCTCACCATCCTGCTGTCCACCAACGCCATCGCCGAGGGCGACTACCACGAGGGCGAGTACTACCTGCTCCTCGTGTCGGCCGTGCTGGGCATGACCGTGATGGCCTCGGCACGCGACCTCATCTCCATCTTCATCGCCCTCGAGATGCTGTCCATCCCGGCCTACCTGCTCGCCTCCTGGCGCAAGCGGGCGAAGACCGGCATCGAGGGCGGCATGAAGTACTACCTGATGGGTGTGTTCGCCTCCGCGATCATGCTCTACGGCATGTCGCTGATCTTCGGCGGCACGGGCAGCACGCTGCTGACCGACGTGGGTGCCGCCGTGAGCGGCACGTTCGGCGACTCGCCGGTGGCCGTGCTCGGGATCATCTTCACGCTGGTGGGCTTCGCCTTCAAGGTCTCGGCGGTGCCGTTCCACAACTGGGCGCCCGACACCTACGAGGGCGCCCCCACGCCGGTCACCGCGTTCCTCTCGGTGGCGTCCAAGACCGCCGGCTTCGTGGCGATCCTGCAGCTGGTGTTCATCGGCTTCCTCGGCCAGGCCGACACCATCCGGCCCTTCATGTTCGTGCTCGCCGCCCTCACCATGACGGTGGGCAACGTGATCGCCCTCCGCCAGACCAACGTGGTGCGGCTGTTCGCCTACTCCTCGGTGGCCCAGGCCGGGTTCATCCTCGCCCCGCTCGCCGTGGTCAGCGCCACCGACGGCGACACCATGGCGAAGATCTTGTCGTCGGTGGTCCTGTACCTCGTCGTCTACACGGTGATGAACCTCGGCGCCTTCGCGGTGATCATCGCGGTGAGCCGCCGCACGCAGTCGGGTGAGATCACCAGCTGGGCCGGCCTGTTCACCTACGCCCCCGGGCTGGCGGTGGCCATGGGCGCCTTCCTGTTCGGCCTCGGTGGCATCCCGCCGGCCGCCGGCTGGTTCGCCAAGTTCCAGCTCTTCGGCGCCGTCCTGAGCGACGGCAGCGCCAGCGCCTACGCCATGGCCGTGATCATGGCCGTGAACTCGGTGATCAGCCTGGCGTACTACCTCGGCCTCATGCGGACCATGTTCATGGACGACGCCCTCGACGGCGACGTCACCCCGATCCGCACCCCGGTGCCACTGGTGGCCGCGGTGGGCATCACCGTGGTGGCCACCATCGTGCTCGGCGTGATGCCCGGCCTGGTGGCCGACCTGGCCGACGGCGCCACCTTCGCCTTCCTCCCGGGGCAGTAGCCCGCTGCCCGGCGGCCCGGGCTTCGTCCCGGCCCGGCGGGTGGGGTTGGATGGGGCGGTGCACGAGCTCGAGGCGGCCCTCGCCGCCCACATCACCGAGGTCGGCCCGATCGGCTTCGACGCCTACGTGGACCACGCCCTCTACGCGCCCGGCCTCGGCTTCTACGCCCGGGGCGGCGGCGCCGGGCGACGGCGCGACTTCCTCACCAGCCCCGAGGTGGGCCCCCTGTTCGGCGCGGTGGTGGCGCGCGCCCTCGACGCCTGGTGGGACGAGCTCGGCCGCCCCGACCCGTACTGGGTGGTGGAGGCCGGCGCCGGGCCGGGCACCCTCGCCCGCAGCGTCCTGGCCGCCCCGGCGCGGTGCGCCGGAGCCCGCCGGCTGGTGCTGGTGGAGGAGGCCGAGGTGCAGTGGGCCACCCACCCGCCCGGGGTGACCAGTCGCCGGGCGCTGCCCGCGCCGGGTGAGCTCGGCCCCGGGCCGGTGGTGGTGCTGGCCAACGAGCTGCTCGACAACCTGCCGTTCGGGCTGGTGGTGCTGGCCGAGCCCGGCTGGTGCGAGCTGGCCGTGGGGCTCGACGGTGCCGGCGCGCTGGCGGAGGTGCTGGTGCCGCTCGAGCCTCGACGGGCGGGCTGGTGCCGGGGCAAGGCCGGGCGCGACGCCGAGGTGGGCACCCGCCTGCCGGTGCAGGCCGCGGCCGCCGAGTGGCTCGACGGCGCGCTCGAGCTGGCCGGGGCAGGGGGCCGGGTGGTGGTGGTGGACTACGCCAGCACCACCCGCCGGATGGCGCAGCGGCCGTGGACCGAGTGGGTCCGCACCTACGCCGGCCACGGCCGCGGAACCCACCCGCTGGCGGACCCCGGCTCCTGCGACATCACCGTGGAGGTGGCGGTGGACCAGCTGGCCTCGGTGTCGCCACCCGACCTCGACCGCGACCAGGCCGCGTTCCTAGCCGCCCACGGCATCGACGAGCTGGTGGCCGAGGGGGCCGCCGTCTGGCGCGAGCGGGGCGCCGCCGGCGGGCTGGCCGCCATCGCCGGGCGCAGCCGCGTCCATGAGGCCGAGGCCCTCACCGAGCCCACCGGGCTGGGTGCCTTCCGGGTCCTGGAGTGGCAGGTGCCCCCGCCCGACGCCGACCCGTCCCGGGCCCGCTGACCCCGTCGGCCGGCCGCCGGCTCAGGCCGCGCGCCTGGCCGCGCGCCGCTCCGGGCGCCGCTCCGGGCGCCGCTCCGGGAACTCAGCGGGCGGCCACGGCCACGCCCACGATGCGCTCGTAGGCCTCGGGGTCGGTGGGGCCCTCGGTGTTGATCACGAGCACGGTGGCCTCGGGCCCGAGGCTGGTCGGCCGCTCGCCGAGCAGCGCCCGGAGCCCGGCCAGGCCGGCCCCGCCGGTCTCGCCGGCGGTGATGCCGATGGCGGCGAGGGCGCGCATCGCCCCCTCGGCGGCGTCGTCGTCGACGGCCACGAACACGTCGGCGCCGGCCACCACCGCCGGCCACGCCAGCTCGGACGGCCGCCCGCAGTTGAGCCCGGCCATGATCGACCGGTGCGGCCCCGGGACGTCGACCAGCTCGCAGGCCTCGGCGGAGCGCAGCCCGCAGGCGGCGGTGTCGGGCTCCACGACCACGGTGAGCGGGCCCTGCCCGTCGGCGTCGCGGTAGTGGTGCATGACCGCGGCCGTGAGGGCGCCGACGCCCATCTGGACCACCACCGCGTCGAGGGGGGCCGACCCGGCGGCCGCCAGCTGCTCGTCGACCTCGTCGAAGATCGTCGAGTACCCGTCGATCACCCACGCCGGGACCTCGGCGTAGCCGGGCCACGAGGTGTCCGACACCACGAGGTGATCGGGGGACGCGAGGGCGGCGGAGGCGGCGATGGCGTCGTCGTAGGTGCCGTCGACCACGGTGACCGAGGCGCCCTCCGAGGCGATGGCGTCGATGCGGGCCGGCGCGGTGCCCGCGGGGACGAGGATCTCGGCGCCGAGGCCGAGCAGCCGGGCCGTGCGGGCCACCGCCCGGCCGTGGTTGCCGTCGGTGGCGGCCACCAGGGTGAGGGGCGTGATCGGCTCGAGCGCGGCGGCGAGGTCGTCGAGGGTGTCCCAGGCCGGCTCGTGGCCCAGCGCCCCCACCAGCAGGCGGTACGAGGCCCACGACGCGCCCAGCATCTTGAACGCCGGCAGGCCGAGCCGCCAGGCCTCGTCCTTCACCCAGAGGCGGCCGATGCCCAGCGACACCGCCAGGGCGGGGGCATCGACGAGCGGGGTGGGCTCGTAGCCCGGGAGCCGTCGGTGGAACGAGCGGGGGGACGGCCCGGCCGCCGCCGGTGGCGGGGGCGTCGTCCGGCCGGGGTTCCACAGGATCTCGGGGCTGGACATGGGTGGCTCGCTCCGTTCGGTCCGGTCGCCAGTGTGGCGCGGTCTGGCGCCGCCGCGGGATGGCGGGTCCAGTTCACACGATGGCAACGGGCGGCGCGTTGACAATCTGTTGAAACCGCGTGAACTTGAGGTCCATGGCCGTCGAGACCTCCACCCACGCGTTCACGGTGAACGGCCGTGCCGTGGAGGTGGGCGACACCCACCCCCACCTGCTCGCCGTCCTGCGCGACGAGCTCGGCGTGCTCTCGCCCAAGGACGGGTGCTCGCCCTCGGGCCAGTGCGGGTGCTGCACGGTGCTGCTCGACGGCAAGGCCGTGGTGTCGTGCCAGGTCGGGCTCGAGCGGGCCGAGGGCAAGGAGGTGGTGACCCTCGAGGGGTTCGACGAGGCCGAGCGGGACCGCCTGGCCGCCGCGTTCGCCGCCACCGGCGCCCTCCAGTGCGGATTCTGCACCCCCGGGATCCTGGTGCGGGTGAAGTCGCTGCTCGACAAGAAGGGCGCCGCGCTCGACCGCGACACCGCGGCGCGCCACCTCGGCGGCCACCTCTGCCGGTGCACCGGCTACACGAAGATCCTCGACGCGGTGGAGCACCTGGCCAAGGGGATCGAGGTGCCGGTGGCGCTGCCGGTGGGCCTCGGCGCCCGCGGCAGCCGCTACCAGGGTGAGGCCCTCGCCCTGGGCGACAAGCGCTACATCGACGACTACCAGCTCCCGGGCCTGCGCCACGCCGCCCTGCGCCTCACCGACCACGCCCGTGCCGACGTGGTGCGCATCGATGCGACCGCGGCGCTGGCCCTGCCCGGCGTCGACGCGGTCCTCACCGCGGCCGACATCCCGGGTCGGCGCCGCGTCGGCATCATCCACCAGGACTGGCCGATCATGATCCCCGAGGGCGGCCGCACCTCCTACCTCGGTGACGTGCTGGCCGTGGTGGTGGCGGTCGACCGGCCCACGGCCCGGGCCGCCTCGGCCCTGATCGAGGTCGGCTACGAGGTCCATCGGCCCTTCGCCGACCCCTTCACCGCGCTGGCCGAGGGCGCCGAGGACGCCGTGTGGGAGCTCGAGGGCAACGTGCTGTCCCGCTCGGCCTACGCCCGCGGCGACGTGGAGGCGGCGCTGGCGGCCAGCGCCCACGTGGTGCGCGAGACGTTCCAGACCCAGCGCATCGAGCACGCCTTCCTGGAACCGGAGTCCACCCTGGCCGTGCCGGGTGCCGACGGGGCGCCGCTCCACGTGTACTCCGGTGGCCAGGGGGTGTGGGACGACCGGGACCAGATCGCCGCGGTCCTCGGCATCGGCACCGACGAGGTCACCGTCGAGCTCGTCTCCAACGGTGGCGCGTTCGGTGGCAAGGAGGACATGAGCAACCAGGGCCAGACGGCGCTGGCCGCCCACCTCCTCGGCGTGCCGGTCAAGTGCACGCTCAGCCGTGAGGAGTCGCTGCTGATCCACGCCAAGCGCCACCCGATCAACATCGTCACCGAGGCCGGCTGCGACGCCGACGGCCGCCTCACGGCCCTGCGATCCCGCATGGTGGGCGACTCCGGGCCCTACGCCTCGGTGGGGATGAAGGTGCTGGAGCGGGCCGCCGGCCACGCGTCGGGGCCATACCACGTGCCCGCCATCGACGTGGAGGCGGTGGCCGTCCGCACCAACAACCCGGTCTGCGGCGCCTTCCGGGGCTTCGGCGCCAACCAGGCCCAGTTCGCCATGGAGGGCCTCCTCGACCGGCTGGCCGAGCAGGTGGGCATCAGCGGGTGGGAGATCCGCGACCGCAACGTCATCACGCCGGGCGCCGAGTGGGGCCCGGGCCAGATCATGGACGAGGGCTGCCGCGGCGCCCGGTCCTGCCTCGACGCGGTGAAGCCGGTGATCGACGCCGCGGTGGCCGACGGCAAGGCGGTGGGCCTCGGCCTGGGGCTCAAGAACTCCGGGCTCGGCAACGGGTTCGTGGAGGTGTCGAAGGCGGTCGTGCGCTTCGAGCACGACGGCACGGTCGAGGTCCGCCACTGCTGGACCGAGATGGGCCAGGGCATCCACACCGTCGCCCTCCAGGTGGCGTGCACCGAGCTGGGCATCGCGCCCGAGCGGGTGCGGGTGGTGGTCGACACCACGCGGGAGCTGGGCAAGGGCCAGACCACCGGGAGCCGGGGGACGCTCATGGGCGCGGGCGCGGTGCAGGACGCCTGCCGCGCCGCCCTCGCCGCCGGCTGCGCGCCGGGCGTGGACCACGAGGGCCAGTACGTCGTCGACTGGACGGACAAGATCGAAGACGGCCTCGAGCACCCGGTGATCCACGCCACCTTCGGCTACGCCGCCCAGGTGGTGGTGCTCGACCCGACCTCGGGGGCCATCGAGCGGGTGGTGGCGGCCCACGACGTGGGCAGAGCGGTCAACCCGCTGCTGGTGGAGGGCCAGATCGAGGGCTCCATCCACATGGGGCTGGGCTACGCCCTCACCGAGGACTTCCCGACCGACGACGACGCCCGCCCGCTCGCCACCACCCTGCGCGGCCTGAACATCATCCGGGCCAAGGACATGCCACCGGTGGAGGTGATCCTCATCGAGGATCCCCAGCCCGACAGCCCCTACGGCATCAAGGGCGTGGGTGAGATCGGCCTGGTGCCTACCGCCGGCGCGGTGGCCGGCGCCCTCCACGCTCTCGACGGCCGCTGGCGCAACCGCCTCCCCATGTCCCGCGAGACCTCGTGACCCTCGTGACGGGCGGGGCCACCAGCGGGACCGCGGTCACCGCGGGGCTGGTGTGCGGGCACCACCACCTCTACTCGGCGTTGGCGCGGGGCATGCCCGCACCGGCCCGCACCCCCGCGACCTTCCTCGACGTGCTGGAGCTGGTGTGGTGGCGGCTCGACCGCGCCCTCGACCTCGACACCATCCACCACTCGGCCCGGCTCGGTGCCCTGGAAGCGCTGGAGGCCGGGACCACCGCGATCGTCGACCACCACAGCTCGCCCTCGGCCATCGACGGGAGCCTCGACGTCATCGCCGCGGCCTGCGCCGAGGTGGGCGTGCGGGTGGTCTGCGCCTACGAGGTGACCGACCGCAACGGGCCCGAGGGGGCGGCGGCCGGGCTGGCCGAGAACGAGCGGTTCCTGAAGGCGGGCGGCCGCGGGTACGTCGGGGCCCACGCCGCCTTCACCCTCTCGGAGGCCACGCTCGAGGCGGTGTGCGGTCTCGCCGAGGACCACGGGGCCGGCGTGCACCTCCACGTGGCCGAGGGCCCCGACGACCTGGCGGCGGGGGAGCGGCTGGAGGGTCGGGCCCGCGACACCTGGCTCCTGGCCCACGCCGTGCACCTCGACCGCCGGCTCCCGGGCACGATCCTCCACAACCCCCGGTCGAACCAGAACAACGCGGTGGGCTACGGGCGCCCGGCCCGCTTCGCCGAGGCGGGCCAGCGGGTGGTGCTGGGCACCGACGGCATCGGGGGCGACATGCTCGACGAGGCCCGGGTGGCCTTCGCCGCCCTCCGCGCCAGCGACCTCACCGCGTCCCCCGACGACGCGTGGGCGTGGCTCGAGGCGGGCTACGACCTCGTCCCCGAGGCCCGCCACGACCGCGTCACCTGGACCTACGAGCCGATGGACCCGTGGCACCTCGCCTACACGCCGGGCGTCCGCCCGCTGGAGGTGGTGGTCGACGGTGAGGTCGTCCTCGATGCCGGAGGCCCCACCCGCGTCGACGCCGCCGAGGTCCGTGCGTCCGCCGCCGAGGCCGCGGCGCGCCTCCACGCCCGCCTGGGCGAGCTGCCGTGACCCCGCCCGTGACCCCGCCCGTGACCGACCGCCCGACCCGCCCGACACGGACCGCGAGCCGACCGATCGCCCGCCCGACCCCCACCACCCACCGAGGGGCCCACCCATGACCCGAGTCGCGCTGTACCTGCAGGACGCCCACCCCATCCGCGACGGCATGGGCTACGCCCAGCACGCCGAGGCCGCCGGCTTCGAGGCGGTCTGGCAGGCCGAGAGCCGCCTGGTCCGGGAGGCCACCGTGCCCCTCGCCGCCTTCGGGGCGGTCACCGAGACCATCAAGTTGGGCTCGGGCGTCTCGGCGCTCTGGACCCGCAACCCCGCCCTGCTGGCCTCCACCTTCTCCACGCTCGACGACCTGGCGCCGGGCCGGGCCATCCTCGGGCTGGGCGCCTGGTGGGAGCCGCTCGCCAGCAAGGTCGGCGTGGACCGCCGGCGCCCGCTGCTGGCCATGCGGGAGGTCGTCACCGTGTGCCGGGCGCTGCTGAACATGGAGACCGTCACCTTCGACGGCGAGTTCGTGCACCTCGACGGGGTCGAGCTCGACTACGTGCACCAGGAGCGCGTGCCCAAGGAGCTCCCCATCGTCATCGGGGCCACCGGAATGCAGATGATGGAGCTGGCCGGCGAGATCGGCGACGGCGTGCTCCTCAACTACCTGGTGTCGCCCACCTACAACCAGGAGGCGCTCGAGCACCTCGAGATCGGCGCCGCCAAGGCGGGTCGCACGCTGGCCGACGTCGACCGCCCGCAGCTGGTGGTCTGCTCCATGGACGAGGACCGCGGCGCCGCCCTCGACGCCGCCCGGCTGCTCGTCACCCAGTACCTCGGCCAGCAGCCCCACATCATGAAGGCCTCCGGGGTCCCGCAGTCGGTGCTCGACTCGGTGGGGGAGGTGCTCACCTGGCCGGCCAGCCACGACCAGGTGGTGGAGGCGTCGAAGCGGGTGCCCGACGAGATCGTGCAGATGATCACCGCCTCGGGCACGCCCGACGAGTGTCGGGCCAAGGTGGCCGAGTACGTGGCCAACGGGTGCACCTGCCCGGTGCTGTACCCCCTCGGCGCCGACGTCGGCGCCATGATCGACGCCTTCTCCGGCTGGGAGGCCGACCCCGCGCCGGCCGGCTGACCCACGGACCCACCCCCTTCTCGTGTCGACGTGGTGCGCCTGCGGGACGCCGCGACACCGGAACACCGACCCCCCCGACGCCCCACCGACCGACCGACCGCCCACTCGACCCGCCCCCGACCACCCCGCCAGCGGAACAACGGCGTTCCCGCGAGCACCACCCCGCCGCCGACCGTGCGGCCCCTCGCCCAGGAGCGCCACCGTGCCCGACCCCTCACCCCTCGCCGTCTCCTCCTCCCCCGCCGTCCCGTCCTCCCTCGCCGCCACGTCGGAGCCGGTGCCACCGTCGGTCCCCTCGGGCCCGTCCGACCTGGCCCGGCTCCTCGAGCTGTTCTGGCACCCGGTGGCCACCCTCGAGGAGCTGCGGGCGGCGGCCCCGGCTCCGCTCGCCGTGGTCCTGCTCGGCCGTCGGCTGGCGGTGGCCGACCTCGGCGAGGGCGGTCTCGGCGTGGTGGCCGACCGGTGCCTGCACCGCTCCTCGAAGCTGAGCGTGGGCTGGGTGGACGACGGCGCCTTCCGCTGCGGCTACCACGGCTGGCGGTGGGACGCGTCGGGGCGGTGCGTGCAGATCCCGTCGATGCCCGACGGGCCCATCCCCCCGCGGGCCTGCATCCCGGCGTACGAGGCGCAGCTCGCCTACGGCCTGGTGTGGGTGCGCCTCGACGGCTCGGCCGACACCGCGCTGCCCGCCTGCCCGGCCTGGGACGACGCCACCATGAAGGTCGTGGCGGGGGCGCCCTACACCTGGCCCGTGGGCGCGCCGCGCCGGGTCGAGAACTTCGTCGACCTGGCCCACTTCGCCTGGGTGCACGACGGCAGCCTCGGGCGTCGGGACACCCCGGTGCCCCCGTTGCCACGGATCCGTCGGGAGGACGCCGAGCTCCGGTTCGACTACGACCCGCCCGAGATGGAGACCGACGACGTCGCCCTCTTCGGCTACTCGAGGTACCGCGTCCCGATGCCGCTCACCGTCAGCATCGACTTCGACCTGGCCGACGGGTCGAGGCGCAACCTCTGGATGACGGCGTCGCCGATCGACGACGGCTCGTGTCGCACGTTCTGGTTCGTGTCCCGCGACGACCACCACGACGACGACGATCAACCCCACCTCGACTTCCAGGCGCTGGTGCTGCGGGAGGACGAGCCGCTGGTGACCAACCAGGACCCGCCCGAGCTCTCGCTCGACCCCACCGCGGAGCTCTCGGTGCGCACCGACCGGGTGTCGATCGAGTACCGCCGGTGGCTCCGTGAACTGGTGGCCGCCCGCGACGGCGGCGGGGGACCGGCGGTGGCCGCCACCCTCGCCGAGGCCCGGGCCCTGGGCGAGCAGCCCGCTCCCCGCTGATGGCGACGATCGGGAGCGCCACGCCGGAACGTCCCACGCCGGCGGTGTCGGGCGAGCGGCCGCGACGCGCCCTCACCAACGTCGACCCGGCCCTGCGCGCCGCCTGGCACCCGGTGGGCCGCGTCGCGGACCTTGGCGACGGGCCCACCTCGGTCACCCTGCTCGGCGAGGCGTGGGTGGTGGTGCGCCTCGACGGCGAGCTCACCGCGTTCGAGGACCGCTGCCCGCACCGGCTGGCGCCCCTGTCGGCCGGCCACGTGGACGAGGTCGGCGGGCGGCAGGTGCTGCGCTGCGGCTACCACGGGTGGTGCTTCGAGGCCTCGGGGACCTGCACGACCATCCCGGCCCTCGGGCCCGAGGCGCGCGTGCCGCCGCGCTCCCGAGCCGCCTCGCCGGCCGGCGTGGTCGAGCACCTGGGTCTGGTGTGGCTGGCTCCCGAGCCGCCGCTGGCGCCGCTGCCGTCGGCCCCGGTGGCCGACGACGAGACCGACCGGTTCCTCACCGGTCACCTGCCGGTCCTGGCCCCCACCGCGAGCGCGGGCCTGCTGGTCGACAACTTCCTCGACGTGGCTCACTTCCCCTTCGTGCACGGCGCCACCATCGGTGACGAGGGCTCCACCGAGCTCGGCGAGGTCGACGTGGCGCGGGACGGGTGGTCGCTCGACGTCCTCTCGGCCCAGCGCTTCCCCAACCGGGAGGACCCGGGGGTGGCGGCGGGCATCCGGCCGCTCCTGCAGACGCGCCACGTCCGCTACCGGTACACGGCCCCGTTCGCGGCCTGGTTGCGCATCGACTACGAGGAGGCCGGCGGGTGCAACGTGATCACGTTCTTCGTGCAGCCTGTCGATGCCGAGCGCTGCGCCATCTACGCCTCGGTGCACCGCGACGACCTCGACGGCGACCTCGACCGGCTGGCCGAGGCCCTCGCGTTCGAGCACGCCGTCACCGCCGAGGACCTGGTGGTCCAGGAGGCCTACCGCGACCGCTCGATCCCGCTCGACCTGACCGTCGAGGTGCACACCCGAGCGGATCGCATGACCGTGGAGCTGCGCCGTATCCTCGGTGACCTCGTGGCTGCGGCCGCCCTGACCGTCCCGCCAGTCGCGGGGCCCGCCGCCGAAGGGGCGGCTGACACCGGGACCCTCCCGGCAGAGAGAAGCAGCGATGGAGCGGCCACCGGACCCCTGGAGCCCGTGGGCGGAGCGAGCGACTGACGAGCGGGCGGCTGCCACCGCCTGCGCCACCCGCCCGGTCGGGGTCACCACCGACGGGGTCGCCCGATGAACGCCACCGCGCCCCTCGTCATCGAGGGCCACCCCAAGCGGTGGCGCATCCTCGGCGTGCTCTGCGCCGCGCTCTCCGTCGTGGTGCTCGACAACACGATCCTGTCGGTCGCCGTCCCCAGCATCGGCGAGGAGCTGGGGGCCGACGAGACCTCCCTCCAGTGGATCACCGCCGCCTACAGCCTGGTGCTGGCCGCCCTGCTCCTGCCCCTGGCCGGCCTCGGTGACCGCCGGGGCCGCAAGGGCCTCCTGCTGATCGGCCTGGTCGTCTTCGGTGCCGCGTCCGGCGGGGCTGCGCTGGCCGCCTCGTCCGGGCAGCTGGTGCTGGGCCGGGCCCTCATGGGGGTCGGCGGGGCCGCCACGATGCCGGCCACCCTCGCCGTGCTCTCGAACGTCTTCCCCGAGGGCGAGCGCGGGCGCGCCATCGCCATCTGGTCGGGCGTCTCCAGCATCGCCGGTGGCGCCGGCCCCATCGTCGGGGGGTTCCTGCTGGACCACTTCTGGTGGGGCTCGGTCTTCCTGGTGAACGTGCCGTTCACCGCGTGCGTGCTGCTGGCCGCGATCCGGCTCGTCCCCACCTCGAAGGACCCCGCCACGCCGCCGGCCGACGTCCGCGGCTCGCTGCTCTGGTCCGGCGGCTTGGTGCTGCTGCTGTTCGCGCTGATCGAGGGGGCCGAGCGCGGTGGGCTGGCCCCCCTCATCGTCGGGTGCGTGATCGCCGGCATCGGCCTGCTCGTGGCCTTCGCCTGGTGGCAGCGCCGGGCTCCGCACCCGCTGCTCGCCCCGTCGCTCGTGGGAGACCGCCGGATGCAGGCCGGCATGCTGACCGTCCCGGCCATCTTCTTCGTGGTCTTCGGCTTCCAGTTCACCTTCACCCAGTGGCTCCAGGGCGTGCAGGACCTCTCGCCCCTCCAGGCCGGCCTGTGCTTCCTCCCCAACGCCGCCCTCGTCCTCATCGGCTCGCTGCTGTCGACCCGGGTGACCGCCCGCCTCGGCCTGGGCGGCGCGGCCGCCACCGGGCTGCTCGTCCTGGCCGCCGCGCTGGGCATCGGCGTGGTGTTCCACGCCGACGTCGCCCCGGTGGTCCTGGCGATCTCGCTGGCCGGGCTCGGCGTGGGCCTGGCCTGCCCTCCCGGGGTGGAGCTCATCATGGGATCGGCGCCGCCGGAGCAGGCCGGTCAGGCGGCGGGCATCAACGAGACGATCATCGAGTCCGGCGGCGCGGTGGGCATCGCGGTCATGGGCACGGTGCTGGCCGTCGCCGCCGGTGGCGTCGGGTCGATCGCCCCCGAGCAGCTGGCCGGGCCCGGCGGGGCGGCGGCCCGGCAGGCGTTCACCGATGCCCTCGGCGCCCCGCTGCTCGTGGGCATCGCGATCCTGGTGGCCTCGGCCGTGGCCGTGGTGCGCCGGACCCGCGGCACCGCGGCGGGGCGGCCGGCACCCTCCGACGAGGTCGTGGCCGTGTCCGCCAGTGGCGTGGTGGCGCCCGGTCCGGTCCACCACCTCGTCCCGCCGGTGCCCGCCGGCCCGGACCGGCCGTCTTCCCTTCCCGAGGAGCACCCTTGACCCGCCAGCTCGTGATCGACACCGACGGGGGCGTCGACGACGCCGTCGCCCTCTGGTGGGCCCTGCGGTCGCCCGACGTGGAGGTGGTGGCCGTCACCGCCACCTGGGGCAACACCGATCGGGACGGCGCCGCGGCCAACGTCTGCCGCATCCTGCACGCCGCGGGCCGCCCGGACGTCCCGGTGGCCCTGGGCGCGACGGCGCCGATCGGGCCGTCACCGCTCGGCCACCTGGCGGCCCACGTCCACGGCCACGACGGGCTGGGCGACCACGGGCACCGGTGGGCGACCGGCGACGTGGCGCCGGTGGCCGAGCCCGCCCCCGAGCTGCTGGCCCGGCTGGCCGCCGAGCGCCCCGGCCGGCTCGACCTGGTCACGGTCGGCCCCCTCAGCACGGTGGCGCTGGCCCTGGCCGGCGCTCCGGAGCTGACACAGGGGCTCCGATCGGTCACGGTCATGGGCGGGTCGGTGGCTGCCGGGGGCAACGCCCTGCCGCTGGCGGAGGCCAACATCGCCCACGACCCCGAGGCGGCGGCCGCCGGGGGGGCGGCCGGCTGGGCGACCGAGGAGCCGCCGCTGCTGGTGGGCCTCGACGCCACCATGGGTGCCCTGCTCTCGGTGGACGAGGACCTGGCGGCGGCGCTGGCCTCCACCACCGTGGCCGGCCGGTTCCTGGCCGGCCCGCTCACCGGGTACGCGGCGTTCTACGACGCCGTGGCCCAGACGCCGCCGGGCACGTTCCCGTGCCACGACCTGTTCGCGGTCCTGGCCGCCGCCGGTCGACCGGTGGTGACCGAGGCGCCCACGTACCCCCTGTCGGTGGACACCGGGGGGAGCGCCGCCTGGGGCACGACGGTGGCGGATCGCCGGCCCGTGCCGGAGTCCGACACCGTCGGGTTCGCGCCCTGGCGGATCGCCCTGGCCGCCGACCCGGTGCCCTTCCGAGCCGCCCTGCGCTCGTTGCTCTGAGCCGGGCCGAGCCGGGGCGGGCCGGACCGGGCCGGACCGGGCCGGGCCGCGTCCGGCGGGACCGGCTCAGGCCACGGCCTCCACCGGGGTGGCGCCGACCATCCAGGTGTCGACGCCGTGGTCGGCGTCGGCCTTCAGGGCGTCGGGGGCGCCGCTGGCGCCGATCGAGCTGCGGGCGACCGTGGCCAACTGGGCGTCGGTGAGGCCCATCTCGCGGCGGCACAGCTCGTACTCCTCGAGCAGGCCGGTCCCGAACAGGAGCGGGTCGTCGGCGTTGAGCGAGCACCGCACCCCGGCGGCGAGGAGCGCAGGGAGGGGGTGGTCGGCGAGCGACGGGTACACGGCGAGGCAGAGGTTGGAGGTGGGGCAGACGTCGAGGCACACCTCCGACGCGGCGAGCCGGTCCACCAGCTCCGGGTCCTCCACGGCGCGCACGCCGTGCTGGACGCGGTGGGCGCCCAGCACGTCGAGCGCGGCGGTCACGCTCTCGGGGCCCTCGAGCTCGCCGGCGTGGGGCGTGCTGAGGAGTCCGCCGGCCAGCGCGATGTCGAAGGCGGCCACGAACGGGCCGGGTGGGGATCCTGTCTCGTCGTTGTGGAGCCCGAAGCTCACCACCCCGTCGGCGGCGTAGCGGACGGCCAGGCGGGCCTGGGCCACGGCATCGGCCGGGTCGAGGGTGCGGTCGGCCGCCACCAGCAGGCCGGTGCCGATGTTGTGCCGGGATCCGGCCAGGGCCAGCTCGTCCAGGATCACCTCGGCCGTGGCCTCGTCGGACCCGAGCACGGCGCGGTGCTGGGGCAGGTAGGTGGCGGGCTCCACCCACACCGCGCCGGCCGCGGCGGCATCGGCGACCACCTCGTCGACGAGACGCCGGACGTCGGCCTCGGAGCGGAGCACCTCGCAGGCCGCCACGTACATGGCGGAGAAGGCGCCGAAGCTGCCGAAGCCGCGCGTCTCCGGCACGGGGATCCCGGCGGCGCCGGCCAGCTCGGCGAGGGTGGCGGGCCGCATGGCGCCCTCGAGGTGGAGGTGCAGGTGGGCCTTCGGGAGCAGGGCCAGGTCGCGCATGGCGGCCACCGTACGGAGCGAGGGTTTCCGCTCTGTTGCCGCTGGCGCACCGCAGTGTCAACGCCCCGTGACGAAGCGCACACGGTGCGGGGCGATCCGTTCGGAATGTGCGGCGGTCAACGCTGTGTGAACAGCGGCCCGGGGCCGTTGCCGGCGCGGTCGGCTCGGCGGAGACTCCCCGTGGCGCCCCCGTCCCGCTGCCCGCTCGTGCGGGCCACGGGGCGCGCCGAGAGGTGACCGCCCGTGAGCGTCGTCGACAACACCACCCCCGCCCTCCGGTCGGCCTGGCACGCCGTGGCCATGGCCCACGAGGTGGGCGACGGTCCCCACCAGGTCTGGCTGCTCGGCGAGCCGTGGGTCCTGGCTCGCCTCGACGGGGTGCTCCGGGCCTTCGTGGACCGCTGCCCGCACCGGCTGGCCCCGCTGAGCATCGGCTCGGTCGATGACGACCTCGGGCTCCGCTGCGGCTACCACGGGTGGACCTTCGCCGGCGGCGGCGGGTGCACGTCGATCCCGGCGCTGGGCCCCGGCGCCCACCTCCCGCCCCGCGCCCGCCTGGTGCCGGCGTGGGGCGTCGCCGAGGCCCACGGCCTGGTGTGGCTGGCGCCCGACGAGCCCCGCGCCCCGCTGCCGGACTTCCCGGAGTGGGGCGCGGACGGCTTCGACGGCTTCTGGAACGAGCCGCGAGCCACCGCCGCCAGCGCCGCGCAGCTGGTCGACAACTTCCTCGACGCGTCGCACTTCCCCTTCGTGCACACCGACACGTTCGGCACCGACGAGGCCTCCCTCGTGGTAAACGAGCCGGTGCGCGTCGACGGGTGGCAGGTGTCGACCACCTTCGACACCTGGTACCGCAACTTCGACGATCCCCTCGTGGCCACCGGGGAGCACCCGGCGGTGCAGCCCCAGCGCCTCCTCAAGCAGGGGATGGCGGCCTACACCGTGTACCTGCGCCTGTCGTTCCCCGTCACGGGCGCCACCTTCGCCATCCTCTTCGCGTGCCAGCCGGAGACCGCGGAACGGACCCGGATCTACAAGGTCATGGCGCGCGACGACCTGGGCGGAGACGACCAGCGCATCCGGGCCACCGTGGCCGACGAGCTGCGGATCCTCGAGGAGGACCTCCGCATCCTCGAGCGCTACCCCGACCCCCGGGTGCACCTGGACCGCACCGAGTGCCACACGCGGGGTGACCGCCTGAGCGTGGCCTGGCGCCGGTTGCTCGCCGACCTGGTCGCAGCAGGCGGGGCGTCCACCCCGGCCCCCGACGACGCAACCGTGGCCGTGGCGCTGCCGAGCCGGGGCGAAGAGGCGGGCCCTGCTGCCGGCCACGTGGACGCCGGCGCGATCGCGGGGTCGGCCCCCGCTGCGGTGGCGGCGTCCGGGCCGGCGGTGGCGGTCCGCTGAACCGGGGCGGCCACCGGCACGGGGCGGGGGCGGAGGACGGCGTGTCGCCCGTCACCCGCGCGAGCGACGCTCGCACTACGGTCGGCGCGTGCCCCGTCGCCTCGCCGCCACCCTCCTCGCCCTCGCCCTCGCCGGATCGCTCGCCGCCTGCGGCTCCGACGACGACGACGCCGCCGCCAGCACCACCACCGCCGCAGGGGGCAGCAGCACCACCGAGGCGGCCGACCTCGGCGCCGAGGCCGCCTACGCCGACGACGGCCCGCACCAGGTGGGCACCACCTCGTTCGCCCTCGACGATGGTCGGCGGGTGGTCAGCTGGTACCCGGCCGCCGAGAGCGCCGCCGACCAGCCCACCGAGACGTTCGACATCGCCAGCCTCCTGTCGCCGGAGCTGCAGGGGCAGATCCCCGCCGAGAAGCGGCCCGTGTACGAGATCGCGGCCCACCCCGGTGCCGAGCCGGCGGACGACGGGCCGTTCCCCGTGGTGGTGTTCAGCCACGGCTTCGCCGGCTTCCCGGAGCAGTCCGCCGACCTGGTTACCCACCTCACCTCGTGGGGCTTCGTGGTCGTGGCCCCCGACCACGTGGAGCGCAGCCTGAGCGGCCTGCTCGGCGTGGCGGCCCGGGACGTGCCGAAGCAGGAGGACCCCGCGGTGCTCACCCAGGCCCTCGACGCCGCGGTGGCCGACGGCGAGCGGTCCGGCTCGCCGCTCGAGGGGCTCCTCGACCTGGACCACGTCGCCGTGGCCGGGCACTCCGCCGGCGCCGGCGCGGCCTACCGCGCGGTGAGCGAGGAGCCCCGCTTCCAGGCGTTCATCGCCTACTCGATCGGGGCGGGCACCGGCCCCGACGGCGACCAGGAGCCGCCGCCCGTGCCCGAGGTGCCCGGCATGGTGCTGGCCGGCACCGACGACGGGATCATCCCGATCGAGGACACCGAGGCGGTCTACGAGGGCATGCAGGCGCCCAAGTACCTGGTGACGATCGAGGGCGCCGGCCACCTCGTGTTCTCCGACCTCTGCCTGATCGGTCGGGACCTCGGCGGCCTGGCCGGGCTCATCGCCGAGGTCGGCCTCGACCTGCCCGACCAGTTCACCCGGCTGGCGAGCGACGGCTGCGAGGAGGGCCAGCTCGACCCGGCGAAGGCCTTCGGCGCCATCGACCACCTGAGCGTGGCGTTCCTCCGGTCCACCTTCGGCATCGACGAGGAGCCCGTGGGCCTCGACCCTGCCGTCACCGAGCAGTTCGACGGGGTCACCGTCACCCTCACCGCCGACGCCGGCTGACCCCACCCGGACCAACCGGACCAACCAGACCGGCCGGACCGGCGGGACCGGCCCCCTGGCACGGACCGGATCGGGCTGGCGCAGGCCTGATCGGGCGCGAGCCGCCGCTCAGTGGTCCCGGCCGGCCCCGGTGCCGAACAGCAGCGAGGACAGGTGGTCCTCGATGGCGTGGAACTCGGGCGAGCGCATCATCTCGGGGGTGCGGGGGCGGGGCAGGTCGATGTCGACCGTCGCCACGATGCGCCCCGGTCGGGCGCTCATCACGGCCACGGTGTCCGACAGGAACACCGCCTCGGCGATGCTGTGGGTGACGAGCAGCGTGGTGGTGGCCCGCTCGGTCCAGATCCGCAGCAGCTCCAGGTTCAGGCGCTGACGGGTCATCTCGTCGAGGGCGCCGAAGGGCTCGTCGAGCAGGAGGATCTTCGGCTCCACCACCAGGGCGCGGGCGATGGCCACGCGCTGGCGCATGCCGCCCGAGAGCTGGGCGGGTCGGGCGTCCTCGAAGCCGGTGAGGCCCACCAGCTCGATGAGGTCGGTGATCGTCTGCTCCGGCACCTTCACCCCCGACACCTCGAGGGGGAGCTTGATGTTGGCCTTCACCGAGCGCCAGGGGAGCAGGGCGGCGTCCTGGAAGGCGATGCCGAGGTGGTTGTTGCGCCGGGTGGCCGACGGCGCCTCGCCGTGGACGTAGGCCTTGCCGGACGTGGGCTGGTCGAGGTCGGCCAGGATGCGCAGGATCGTGGACTTGCCGCAGCCCGACGGGCCGAGGAGGGCCACGAAGGCGCCCTCGGCCGTGGCCAGGTTCACGTCGTCGAGCGCGGTCACCACGGTGCGCTTGATGCGGAACTGCTTGGTGAGCTGGTGCAGGAGGATGCCGGTGCTGGCCGCGACCGTGTCGCTCTCGGGTGCGGGGGCGAGCTCGGTCGCGGTCATGGTGGGGTCCTTCGCCGGGTCGTTCGATGGGGAGGTGACGGGCCGGCCTCAGCTGGCGACGGCCGGGACCACCCGGAGCCGCGCCGGCGCCGCCGGGCCCGAGCCCTGCGCCGCCAGGTGGGCCGCCGCCGGGTGCAGGCGGCGCGCCTCGAGGGCGCGGCGGGCCTCGCCGTGCTCCTCGGCGTGCTCGGGCTCGGTGGTGAGGAGGCGGAGCGGCGGTCGCGCGCCGGCCTCGTCGGCGGGGCGGTCGGTCAGCGATCGGGCCATGCCGGCGATGGTACGGAACGCTTCAACACCTTGTTGAGGAATACGGTTGCGATCGCGTCAACGCTCGGTAAACGCCCAGGTGGCCGGTTGACGCCCCGCCCCGGCCCCCCCACCATGCCGTCCCATGCCTGCCGCCGACCACGCCCCTCCCGCCCCGTCCGTCGAGCACCCCGCCGACCTGCTGGTCGCCGGGGCTCGCCTGGTGGCCACGGTCGACGACGATCGACGGGAGATCGCCGGGGGCTGGGTGGCCATCACTGACGGGCTGGTCAGCGCGGTGGGCGGCCCCGGCGCGGAGCCGCCCGCCCACCGGGTGCTCCGGGCCGACGGGTGCCTGGTGACGCCGGGCCTGGTCAACACCCACCACCACATCTACCAGAACCTCACGCGGGCCCACGGGCCGGCCACCAAGGCCACCCTCTTCGGCTGGCTCACCACCTTGTACCCGCTCTGGAGCCGGCTCGACGAGGAGGCCGCGTACCTCTCGGCGTGGGTGGGGTTGGCCGAGCTGGCCCTCGGCGGGTGCACCACCTCCACCGACCACCTGTACGTCCACCCGAAGGGCGGCGGCGACCTGATCTCCGCCGAGATCCGCGCCGCGGTGGAGCTCGGCGTGCGGTTCCACCCCACTCGCGGGTCGATGAGCCGCTCGGAGAAGGACGGCGGCCTGCCGCCCGACTCCGTGGTGCAGACCGACGACGAGATCCTGGCCGACAGCGAGCGCCTGGTTGCCCTGCACCACGACCCGTCGTGGGGCGCCATGGTGCGCATCGCGCTCGCCCCCTGCTCGCCGTTCTCGGTCACGCCGGAGCTCATGGTGGCCACCGCCGAGCTGGCCGAGCGCCTCGACGTGCGCCTGCACACGCACCTGGCCGAGGACCCCGACGAGGACCGCTACGCCATGGAGACCTTCGGCGTCCGCACCATCGACCACTTCGAGGCCTGCGGCTGGGGCACGGACCGCTCCTGGGTGGCCCACTGCATCTACCCGAACGCTGACGAGGTGGCTCGGCTGGGCCGCTGGGGGACCGGCGTGGCCCACTGCCCGAGCTCGAACATGATGATCGGCGGCGGCGGGATCTCGCCCGTGGCCGACCTGCGGGCGGCCGGCGTGCCCGTCGGCCTCGGCTGCGACGGGTCGGCCTCCACGGACTCCGCCTCGCTGTGGATGGAGGCGCGCAACGCGATGCTGCTCGGCCGCCTCCGTGGCGGGCCCCAGTCCACCGGCGCCCGGGACGCGCTGGAGATCGCCACGCGGGGGTCGGCGGCCTGCCTGGGGCGCGACGGCGAGCTGGGCGTCCTGACGCCCGGCGCGGTGGGCGACCTGGTGTGCTGGCCTCTCGAGGGCCTGGCCTTCGCGGGGGCCGTCACCGACCCCATCGAGGCCTGGCTGCGCTGCGGGCCGGTCTCGGCCCGTCACACCGTGGTGGCCGGCCGCCCGATCGTGGAGGGCGGCGTCCTCGTGCCGCCCGGCGTGGAGGACGTCCTCGCCCGACACGCGGTGGTGGCGGCCCGGATGCAGGCGCCGGCCTGACCGATGTCGGCGCCGGCAGCGTCACGCGGCCGTCACAGATCGGGGCGGGCTCCGGAAACACGGGCTCGGTAGGTTCAACAACATGTTGAAGCAGCTCGGACGCCGCCGACCGCCGCCAACCGACCCGCCCGGGTGGTGGCGGTGAGCGCCACCCCGGCGCGGCCGGCCACGTTGGCCGCCGCCCTCGACCTCCTGCCGAAGGTGGAGCTGCACTGCCACGTGGAGGGAGCCATCCGGCCGGCCACGGTGGTGGAGCTGGCCGCCAAGAACGGCATCGCCCTGCCGGCCGACGATCCCACCGACCTCTACGCCTACGACTCGCTGAACGGCTTCCTCGAGGTCTTCTTCCTCGTGCAGGGGGTCGTGGCCGACCGCGGTGACTGGGCCCGCATCGCCCACGAGGCCGCGCTCGACGGGGCGGCCCACGGGATGGTCTACCGGGAGTCGTTCTTCACCCCCGCCCGGCTGGTGGCGGCCGGGCAACCCCTCGCCGAGATCATCGCCGGCCTCGACGAGGGCTGCGCCGCCGCCGAGGCCGAGACCGGCGTGCGGGTGAACCTGATCTGCGACTTCGACCGTGCGTTCGGTCCGGCCGCGGCCGAGGAGACCGCTCGGGAGCTGGTGGCGCTTCGCCGCGCCGGCGCACCGGGGATCGAGCGGGTGCTGGGCGTCGGCTACGACTCCACCGAGATCGGCCAGGAGCCCGGCTGGTACGCCGAGGCGTTCCGCATCGCCGGTGCCGGCGGCCTGCGGCGGACCGCCCACCAGGGCGAGAACTCGGGGCCCGACGCCATCCTGGCCTGCGTCGACCTCCTGGGCGCCGAGCGCATCGACCACGGCCTGTCGATCCTCGACGACCCCGACGTGGTGGCCCGCTTCGTGGACGACCGCATCGCCCTCACCGTCTGCCCGAACTCCAACATCCGCATCGCCAACGCCTTCCCCGAGTTGGCCCAGCACGTGTTCCCGGCGATGCGGGCCGCCGGCCTGCTGGCCACCCTGAACACCGACGACCCGGCCCTGACCGACCTCGACCTCGGCTACGAGTACGCCTCGGCGGCCGAGGCCTTCGGCTACGGGTGGGACGAGATGGTGGACATCGCCCTCGACGGGGCCGACGCCTGCTGGCTCGAGCCCGACGACCGGGCCGCGGTGCGGGCCACGATCGAGGGCGCGCGGGAGGACCTCCGACCGGCGGCGGCCTGACGGGCGGGTCGCCGATCGCGGGCGCCTCGGGCCCGGCGTCGCTCATCCGAGGTGGCAACCTGGTCCGTACACCACCGAACGGGTGACCGAGCCGGCGGTCGTCGGGTAGGGAGCGAGCATGGGAGCCGACGTGGGGGTGGCTGACGGGCGGGGCGGACCCGGCGCGGCTCGTGCCGGCCGCGCCCGGTGAGCACCACGGCCCTGCTCACCCTGCTGGGCCTGGCCGCGGGTGCGTGGTTCCTGGCCTGCGTCCGCACGCCGCCGCCACTGGTGGCCGGTGCCCGTCGGCCGGACGAGGATCGGATCCCGCCCTCGGTGTCGATCATCGTGCCGGCCCGTGACGAGGCCGGCCGCCTGCCCGTCCTGCTGGCGTCGCTGCGCCAGCTCGAGCTGGCGCCGCTGGAGGTGATCGTGGTGGACGACGGGTCCACCGACGCCACCGCCGCGCTCGCGGCCGAGGCCGGCGCGGTGGTGATCGCGGCGCCGCCCCGGCCGGCCGGGTGGGTCGGCAAGCCGTGGGCCTGCGAGACGGGCGCCCTGCACGCCGCCGGCGACGTCCTCGTGTTCCTCGATGCCGACACCCGGCTGGCGGCCGACGGCCTCGGCCGCCTGCTCGACGCCCACGAGCGCCTGGCTCCGGACGGCCTGCTGTCGGTGCAGCCCTACCACCGGCCCGGGAGCGCGGTGGAGCAGCTGTCGGCGTTCCCCAACGTGGTGTCGGCCATGGCCTCGGGGGCGTTCGACCCGCTTCCCGGCCGCGACCGCCCGATGGCCTTCGGCCCCTGCGTGATCACCCGGGCCGCCATCTACCACGAGGTCGGCGGGCATGCCGCGGTGGCCGGCCAGGTCATCGAGGACCTGCACCTGGCCCGGCGCTACCGGGCCGTGGGCCGACCGGTCCGCTGCCTGGCCGGCGGGACGGCCATCGAGCTCCGCATGTACCCGGGCGGGCTGGGCCAGCTCGTGGAGGGGTGGACCAAGAACCTCGCCGGGGGGGCGCGGTTGGCCCCGGTCGTCCCCACCCTGGCCTCGATCGCCTGGATCACCAGCTGCGTCACGGTGGCGGCCGACGGGATCGAGGCCGCGGTGGCCGGGGCGCTCGGCTCGCCGACCTCGTGGTGGCCGCTGGCGGCCTGGCTGCTGGTGGCCCTGGAGCTGCGGTGGATGCTGCGCCGCCTCGGCTCCTTCCCCTGGTGGGTGGCGCTGGCCTTCCCGGTGCCGCTCGCCGCCTTCGTCGCCCTGTTCGCCCGGTCGCTGGTGCTCCGGACGGTGCGGGGGCGGGTGCGGTGGAAGGGCCGGGACCTCGACGTCGTGGCCACGGGCGGGTGAACGTCGTGCCGGTCGTCGTGCTGCCGCCGTTGGCGATCCTGGCCGCCAACATCGTCGTGTGGTTCGTGGCCCAGGCGGCGAGCGGCTGGTGGGCCCACCGGCTGCCGCTCGACCGGGTGGCCACCGACGGCCCGGTGCTGCGCCTCCGCCGGGTGGAGGCGGGCGGTCGCCTGTACGAGCGCACCTTCCGCATCCGCCGCTGGAAGGACCGCCTGCCCGAGGCCGGGGACCTGTTCGCCGGCGGGGTGAGCAAGCGCCAGCTGCCCCGGACCGGTGACGGGGGCCTGGAGCGCTTCGCCGCCGAGACCCGCCGGGCCGAGCGGGCCCACTGGGTCAGCCTCACCTGCCTGCCCCTGTTCCCGCTGTGGAACCCGCCGATCGGCGTTGCCATCCTCGTGGCCTACGGCCTGGTCGCCAACCTCCCGTTCATCGCCGTCCAGCGCTACAACCGCGCCCGCGTCGACCGCATCCTCGCCCGCCGGGCCCGGCGATCGGGATCGAGGCCCGGCACCGGCACCGAGCAGGGCCCAACCCGCCGGGCGAGCTGACGGGGTCGGCGCGCCGAGGCCCGATCGCCCGGTGGGCCGGCGCTCGTCGGCGTCGCCACCTCGACACCCGGACGCGTCCGAGCCCCACCGGGAGGTGGGGCTCGGACGTCCGATCACCGGTCCGTGACCGGTGGTGGTGCTCGGTCGCTCAGTCGCCCGGGCCGGCCGGGATGGTGGTGGCCTGGCCGGGATCGATGGCGGAGCCCTGACCGGTGGAGGTGGCGCTCCGTCCGTAGTCGGTCAGCTCGATCCGGTCGAGCTCGGCACCGGATCCGTCGAGGGCGATGGCGACCGCTTCGGCCTCCTCCAGCTCGGCCACCCAGGCCTTCACGCCCCCGCCCTCGACGACGGCCGCCGGTGCGAGCACGGACCCGTCGGGGCGCCGGAGCTCGACGGCGGCGACGGCGGCGTCCAGGTCGCCGAACACGACGTGGCGCCCGGCCTGCTGGTGCGTCCGGAACCCCCGGAACCCGGTGGAGTCACCGGCCTCGGCCAGGTTGCTCTCGCCTCCACCCGTGCCGGATCCCAGGTCGGGACCGTCGAGGAAGAACGCCAGGCCGACGTCGTCGGTCCCCTGGTCGCCGACCAGGTCGGTGGGCAGGGCCCGGAGAACCCAGGCGGTGCCGTCGGGGAACGTGCCCTCCCCCACGAGCTCGAGCGGTTGGCCCAGCACCCGGGTGAGCTCCCCCCGCCGCGTGCGCCGGAGCAGGTCCTCCCAGGGCTCATCCGCCAGCGGCTCGAGGCCCTCGGCCACCGCGAGCAGCTCGTCCTCGGAGAGGTCGTACCCCGAGACCCGGACGAGCTCGCCGGGCTGCTCGAGCCAGGCCACGGTCCGGATGTCGGGCTGGTCGTCCGACGTCGCCGCGGTGCCCACGAGGCCGTCGTGACCCCGGACCGTGATCGGCCGGACGTCGTCCATGAGCAGGCGCATGACGTCGAGCCGGAGCTCGTCGCCGGCCGACGCCGCCACCGCGAGCCCGCCCAGGTCCTCGGTGACGTAGAAGACGATCCGCTCGGGTCCGCCGCCACCCTCGGCGGTGGACGACAGGGGGCTGGTGGCGCCGAGGAGGTCCGGCACGGTGCCGAGCCGCGACCACCCGTTCGGCAGGGAGGTCGGATCCACGATCGGTTCCCCGTCCTCCAGCGTGAGGGCGGCGGCCACCGTGGTGAGCGCCGCCCGGTCGAGCTCCTGGCTCACCAGGATCACCCGTCGCTCGTCGACCCCGATCGCCAGCACCGTGCCGGCCAGGCCGAACGTCTCGAGGACCTCGGCCCGACGGCCGTCGGGCAGCGGCACGGTCTCGGTGGCACCGGGCGCCCACTCGGGCGCATCGGGGGCCAGGGCGACCCCGAGCCCCGGGCGGTCGGGCCGGGACCCGTAGAGGTCGACGGGCACGGGCCCCGCCTCGCCCCCGGGATCCGACGGGGTGCCCACGTCGGCGGCGCCGCCCAGGACGTAGCCGTCGGGGAGGTCGGTGGCGGCGAAGGGGCGGGGGCCGTCGGCGGTGAGGGCGGCCTGGTCATCGACGGGGTCGTCGGACCGCAGGGCCACGGCGCCGGCGATGCCGGCCAGGACCACGAGCACGGCGGCCGCCGCCAGGACGGGACGCCGCAGGGTCCGGGCGGCGGCCGGGGCCGGTGGGGCCAAGGTGATCGGGCGGTCGGGGTCGAAGGCGGGCCGGGGGCGGCGGGCCGCCTGGTCCTGCAGCGCGGTGGCTGCGGCCTCGCCGCGGCGGTCGAGGGCGTCGAGGTGCTGGTCGTGGGTCATCGTCGCTCCTCCCGGAGGTCGGTCTCGGGTCGTTCGTCGGGTCGTTCGTCGGGTCGGGCGGCGCCGTCGGTGGCGGGCGCCCCCGCGGCCGACGTGGGCGGCTCGCGGTCGGTCAGGGCACGGAGCCGCTTGGCCAGGGTCAGGCGACCTCGGTGGAGGTGGACCTTCACGGTGGCGGGCCGGCAGTCGAGGATGTCGGCGATCTCGGCCACCGGGCGGTCCTCCAGGTAGTGCAGGGCCACGGCCGCGGCCTGGCGCTCGGGCAGGCTGCGGACGGCGGCCCAGAACGCCGGGTCCCCGATTCGCTCGGCTGCGCCGTCGCCGGTGCGGTCGGCGGCGCGGCCGTCGGCCTCCCGAGCGGCGCGGGCGTCCACGGTGGCGAGCACCCGGTGCTCCACCGCCCGGTGGCGGTGGTGGGACGTGGCCCGGTTCACCACCGCCCGGCGCACCCAGGCGCCGGGTCGGTCGAGGCGGCCGACGGTGTCCCAGCGTCGGAAGGCGTCGGCGAAGGCGTCCTGGGCCAGCTCCTCGGCCACCGGCCAGCTCCCGGTGAGCGACCAGCCCAGGGCCACCAGGCCGGACCACTCCTCGGCGTAGAGCCGGTCGAAGCGCGCCGAGCGCTCGGCCCCGCCGCCTCCGCCATCGGGATCGCCCGGCGGCGACCCCCGTCCGGGTCGGGCCGCCACCTGTCGTGGGGGATCTGCCATGCCCACCGCCTCGCTCGATCGTGCCATGACCTCCACTCGCCCCACGGCCCGTCGAGGTTTACCCCGTGCCGGCGGTGGCTGCCGAGGGACCCGGTGGCGAGCGAGGTCAGCGAGGCGGGAGGCCGGCCACCGGGGGGAGGGTGGACCAGGGGAAGTTGATCCACGCGTCGGTCCGCTTCCACGCGTAGCTGGGCGAGATCACCGACTGGGGCTTGTGGTAGAGCACCGCGGTGCGGGTCTCGCGCACGTGCTGCGACAGGACCTCGCGCACCAGGCGGAGGGTGTGGCCGGTGTCGGCCACGTCGTCGGCGATGAGCACGTCGAGGTCGGTGACGTCGAGCAGGTTGAGGCTCGGGGGCAGCACCACCGGCACGTCGAGCCGGGCGTCGACCCCCGTGTAGAACTCCACGTTGATGGCGCCGCAGTTCTTGACGCCGAGGGCGTAGGCGAGGGCGCCGCCCACGGTGAGGCCGCCGCGGGCCACCGCCACCACGATGTCGGGGATCCAGCCGTCGGCGGCGATGGACTCCGCGAGCTCGCGGGTGGCGGTGCCGAACGTCTCCCAGGTGAGCTCCTCGCGGTCGGGGGCGTCGGTGGCATCGGTGGGGTTGACCTCGCTCATGCCCGCAGCCTCCCACGCCCCGTGGCCCTCGTCGGCGGGCCGGCGTGCCCGCCGACCGCGTCACCCGGGCGGCGCCAGGGCGGCCCGGCGCTCGAAGAGCTCCTCGGCGGCCGCCTGGGCCCGGGCCCGCACCGTGGCCACGTCGAAGGTGGCGGGCATGCCGTCGGCCACCACCCGGTTCCCGTCCACGAACACGTCGCGCACGTCGCGACCGGTCGACGAGAACACGACGTGGGCGGCCACGTTGAAGTCGTCGCCGTGGAGCACCGGAGTGGTGTGGAGGCCGCGCAGGTCGATGGTGATCACGTCGGCCCGCTTGCCCGGCTCGAGCGAGCCGCTCACCGCGCCGAGGCCCAGGGCCCGCGCCCCGTCGATGGTGGCCATGGCCAGCACGTCCCACGGGTCGCCGGTGGTGGGGTCGAGGGTGGTGACCTTCTCGAGCAGGGAGGCGAACTTCATCTCCTCGATGAGGTCGAGGTTGTTGTTCTCCTTCTCGCCGTCGCTCCCGAGCCCGACGTGGACGCCCCGGGCCCGCAGGTCGCCGATCCGAGCCGGGCCCGAGGACAGCTTCATGTTCGAGCACGGGCAGTGGGCCACCGACGTGCCGGTCTGCGCCAGCAGCTCGATCTCCCGGTCGTCGAGCCAGACGCAGTGGGCCACGACCGTGCGCTCCCCGAGGATGCCGCGGTTGAAGAACTCCTCGATCGGTCGCCGCCCGAACTGCTTCAACGACTCCTGGACCTCCCAGATCGACTCCGACGAGTGGGTGTGGATGCCGGTGTCGAACTCCTCGGCCAGGTCGGCGGCCGCCCGGAACGCCTCTGGCGAGCAGTAGAAGAGGTGCTCCAGCCCGACCCACGACCGGACCCGCCCGTCCGCCGCGGTGGGGTGGCTCTCCAGCAGCTTCCGGTTGGTCTCGATGGTCTCGAAGTAGTCGTAGCCCTCGAGGTCGGCCACGTAGGGCACGAGGGTGGCCCGGATCCCCAGCTGGGTGGCCGCCGCGGCCGACCCCTCCATGAACCGCCACATGTCCATGACCGAGACCGTGCCGGCCAGCAGGCTCTCGGCGTAGCAGTGGAGCGACGCCGCCTCGGCGATCTCGGGCGTGAGCGCCCGGTGGGCCGGGTCCACGTAGATCTTCAGCCAGTCCCACAGCGAGAGGCTCTCGGCCGTGCCCCGCAGCAGGCCGGAGTGGAGGTGGCAGTTGTGCAGCCCGGGCAGCACGGCGTGGCCGGTGGCGTCGAGCACCTCGGCGCCGGCGGCTCGGGGATCCGCGTCGAGCTCGCCGACGGGGCCGACGGCCACGATGGTGTGGCCGTCCACGAGCACGGACCCAGGATCGTGACGGGCCCGGGTGCCGGACATGGGCAACACGACGCCGTTGCGGATCAAGGTCTTCATGCGGCGACGGTCGCCGCCGTTCAACAACCTGTCAATGCCGGGGCCGGCTTGTTCACGGCCGGTTCACGGGCGGTGGGAGGCGCGGCGGCACCGGGGCCGTTCAACAGTTCGTTGAGGCGTTCACGCAGCGTTGACAGAAGGGCAACGGCCGGGAAACCGGGTGCGGCGAGCATGCGCCCCGAGCCCGGAGAAGCCACCGTCACCGTGTCGGGGGGAGGGTTTCATCGACGTGGAGGTCAGATGTCCATCGAACTGAGCCGCAGGCACTTCTTGCGCAACGGCATGGCGGGTGCCGTCCTGCTGGGTGGTGGCGTGTCGCTGCTGTCGGCGTGCGGGGACAGCGACAGCGAGGGCGGGTCCGAGAGCGAGCCGAGCGGGAGCGGCGGAGGCGGCGACCTCGGCAAGCTCGGCATCCAGTTCTCGTGGATCAAGAACATCGAGTTCGCGGGCAACTACATCGCCGACTCCGAGGGCTACTACACCGACGCCGGCTTCAGCTCGGTGGAACTGGTGGCCGGCCCGGGCGACGCCATCGCGCCGCTGGTGGCGGGCCAGGTGCTCCTCTCGTTCCTCGGGTCGGAGACCGCGGCCAACGCGGTGATCAACAGCGGGGCGCCCATCAAGGTCATCGGGGCCAACTTCCAGGAGAACCCCTTCTGCGTGATGTACCTCACGGACAACCCCATCGAGACGCCCGAGGACATGATCGGCAAGACGATCGGCGTGCAGACCGCCAACGAGCAGATCTGGCAGGCCTTGCTGCGGGCCAACGGGCTCGAGGAGGGCAACGGCTCGGGCCAGGTCAAGAAGGTCCCGGTGGACTTCGAGCCCACCCCCCTCGAGAACGGTGAGGTCGACGGCTTCTTCAGCTTCATCACCAACGAGCCCAACACCTTGCGGGTGAAGGGCCTCGACGTGGGCACGCTGAACCTCCAGGACACCGGCATCACCCTCTACCAGCAGATCTACGGCGTCACCGAGGAGGCCTTCGAGAAGGACCGCGACAAGTTGGTGGCCGCCATGCGGGCCGAGTCGATGGGCTGGCAGCGGGCTCACAAGGAGCCCGAGCTCGCCATCGAGCTCACGCTGGAGAAGTACGGCGCCGACCTCGACCTCAACCCCGAGTCGCAGGAGCTGGAGCTGAAGGACCAGACCGAGCTGCAGGTCTCCGACGCCACCGAGGCCAAGGGCCTCTTCTACATGTCGGAGGAGGACATCGAGAAGAACCTCAAGGTGCTGTCGGACCTCGACCTCAAGATCGACGCCAGCTTCTACTCCAACGAGATCCTCGACGAGATCTACGCCGACGGCACGGACCTCCTGGCCTGAGCGGCCTGATCGTCCACCCCACCTGACCCGACCGGGAGGAGCCGACGGCTCCTCCCGGTCCCGACCCCGGAGGCCCCACGCCCCGTGTCGCAGACCCCGCACCCACCGAGCCCGACGGTCCCCGGCCGCGGACCGGTGCGGCGATGAGCGTCCTCGTGCCCGAGGCCGTCGCCCCCGCCGGACCCACCGTCCCCGATGACCCGGCGCCGACCGGCTCGTCGGTCCGGGCCCGGCTGGCCGAGTCGGGCTGGTTGCCCTCCGTCGCCCTGGTGGCGGTCCTGCTCGTGGGGTGGGAGGTGGCGGCCCTCACCGTGCTCTCGAGCTCGAAGGCCTTTCCGCCCCTCACCGACGTGGTCACGAACGTCGTCGACGACGGGGAGGTGTACCTGCGCAACCTCCGCGCCACGCTGCGGGCGATCTGGCCGGGCTGGCTCTACGGCAACGTCATCGCCACCCTGGTCGGCGCCGTGGCCATCGCCGTGCCCCGGCTGGAGCGACCCGTGCTGCACCTCGCCGTGGCCATCAGCGCCCTGCCCATCATCGCCCTCGGCCCCATCTTCCAGGTCACGTTGGAGGGCGATGCGCCCCGGGCGGCGCTGGCCGGCCTCGCCGTGTTCTTCACCACCATGGTGGGCACCATGGTCGGCCTCAAGGCCGCCGATCGCACGAGCCTCGACCTGGTGCGGGCCTACGGCGGTGGGCCCATCGCCACCCTGCGGAAGGTCCGGATCCGCGCCGCGCTCCCGGACTACTTCGCCGCCCTCAAGATCTCGGCCCCCGCGGCGGTGCTCGGCGGCATCATCGGCGAGTTCATCGGCGGGGCCGACAACGGCCTGGGCGTGGCCCTCATCTCGGCTCGCGCCAACGCGGACCCGGCCCGGGTCTGGGGCCTGGCCATCGTGGCCACGGCCCTCTCGGGCATCGGCTACGGCGTGATCGCCCTCGTCGGTCGGCTCCTCACCCCGTGGGCCCCCAAGAGCAAGCAGGTGATCTGATGGCCGTCCACCCCCGCCCTCACCCCGGCCTCGGCCGCGCCGCCCCGGCGGTCCGGCGGTGAGCGTCGTCGAGCTCGAGACGGCGGCGAGCCACCCGGTGGTCACCGGGGGGAACGGCGGCAAGGTCGTCGTCGCCGTCCTGCGGTCGCTGCTCACCTTCGTGGTGGTGACGGCCCTCCTCGGGCTGCTCTGGATCGGCTTCCTCGACCACTTCGAGGTGAACAGCTACGTCGGCAAGATGCCCGGCGAGGTGTGGCGGTGGGTGACCGACCCGGACCTCGGCGCCGAACGGCGCGCCGAGCTGCGAGCCGCGACGGGCCACACGCTGGTCGAGGCCGGCATGGGGTTCGTCACGGGCATCGCCCTGGCCGTCGCGGTGGCCGTGGTCTTCACCCTCTCGCGGGCCGTGGAGCGCACGGTCCTCCCGATCGCCCTCGCCCTGCGCTCGGTGCCGATCGTGGCCATGGTGCCGCTCTTCGCCTTCGTCTTCGGCCGGGGCACCCTGGGCAGCCTGGTGATCATCTCGATCATCACCTTCTTCCCGGCCCTGGTGCTGGTGTGCAACGGGCTGCGCTCGGTGCGGCCCGAGTCGCTCGAGCTGGTCCGCGTCTTCAACGGCGGGTCCTGGGCGCAGCTGCTGAAGGTCCGCTTCCCGTCGGCCCTCCCGAGCCTGATGGCGGCGGCGAAGGTGTGCGCGCCGCTGGCCGTGCTGGGCTCGATCCTGAACGGGTGGCTGTCCACGGGCACCGGCCTCGGCGCGCTGATGGTGAACTCCACCATCACCGCCGAGTACGTGAAGCTCTGGGCCGCGGTGGTGGTCGTGACGGTGGTGTCGATCCTCTTCGCCGCCATCGTCACCATGGTCGAGCAGGTCGTGCTGGCCCGCTACGCACCGGACCGCCTGTCGGCCTGACCTGTCGGCCTGTCCGTGGCGGTGTGGGGGCACGTCGGTGCTCCGGCCGCGGGGTCGCGGTGGTCGGGCGCCCGGCTCGAGCGCGCCTAGCGTGAGCGACGTGCCGGCGCGCCACCCCCTCCTCGTGGCCCTCGAACCGGTGGCCGACGCCGTGGGCGCCACCATCGTGGGGCGCACCCGGGTGCGGGCCGACGACATCCCGCTCGAGTGGGAGGGCCAGGTCGTCGGTGGCTTCCGGCTGGCCGAGCCCGGGGCGGGGTTGGCCCAGCTCATCACCGCGGTCGAGTTGGAGATGGGCGGGCCCCTCGCCGAGATGAGCCGCGAGCAGAAGCAGCTGGCGGTGGCCCGGCTCAACGAGCGCGGCGCCTTCCGCTACCGCAAGGCGGTGGAGGACATCGCCGACGCCCTCGGCGTCTCCCGCTTCACCGTCTACAACTACCTCAACGCCCGCTCCTGACGCGGTCGGCGGCCCGCCGCTCGGTGCGCGCGACGGCGCCCCGTCCGGAGGCGGGACGCCTCGGTGTGCCCCGACACCGCGGCGGGTCGGGGCGTGTGTGCGGGCGCAGGCCCCGGCTGGCGGGTCGGCCTACCAGTCGACGTCGTCGGGCATCTCGCCCCACGTCTTGCCGGCCGCCGCGTAGGTGGGCAGCTCCGGCGTGGGGTACCAGGTGCCGGCCCGGACGCAGCCGACCGGGACCACCGCGGTGGGCGAGGCCACCACCTCGACCCCGTCGGAGACCAGGAAGGGCCCGTCGGTGCGGAGCCGCAGCACGGAGACCTCCGCGCCGCGCCCGACCGCGAGCGAGCCGAGCTCGTGGCCGCGGGCGATGGCCCGGGCGCTGTTGGTGGTGGCCATGGCGATGACGTGGTGCAGGTCGAGGTCGAGGGCGAGCATCTTGGTGAGGTTCTCGGCCAGCGAGAACACCGGCCCGCCGATGTT
>JBBRFU010000009.1:0-49505 GCA_038241315.1 Acidimicrobiales bacterium
CGAGGCGGTGCACGATGCCGGGGCGCTGCGGGTGGCCGACCGTGGCCAACTACGGGTACCGGGCGAGCAGGCCGCTGACCAGCGTTCCGTCGACGTGGCCGGCGCCCGGGTGCACCACCAGGTCGGCCGGCTTGTCCACCACCACCACGTGGTCGTCCTCGTGCACGACGGGGACCTCGATGGTCGCGTCGGGCTGGGGCAGGGCGGCGGCCACCGGCGCCGGCACCGCGATGTCGAGCGACTGGCCCACGTGGAGCCGGTCGGCGCCCCGGACCGCCGCCTCGCCGTCCACCAGGACCCCGCCGGTGCGGACCAGCTCGGTGGCCTCGGTGCGGCTGACGCCGGTGAGCATCGCCACGACCCGGTCGATGCGTTGGCCGTCGAGCGCGGCGGGGACCTCTTCGTGCAGGTGGGTGGTCATCGTCATCGGTGCGCTCAGGGCGCGGGTGCCCGCAGGCTGGCCACCACGAGCAGCGCGGCGCCGACGCAGATGGCGGCATCGGCCACGTTGAAGACCGGCCACCACTGCAGGTCGACGAAGTCGATCACCGCACCGTGCAGGAAGCCGTCGTCGCCCCGGAACGCCCGGTCGACGAGGTTGCCGACCGCCCCGCCCGCGATCAGGCCGGCGGCGATGGCGCCGAGGCGGAACCGGCTGGTGTAGCCCAGCGACAGGGCCACCACCACGCCGATGGCGAGCACCGAGATCCACGGGCCCAGGCCCTTGTCGGAGCCGAGGCTGAACGCCGTGCCCTTGTTGTAGAGCAGGTTCCAGCGCAGCGAGCCGACGACGTCGATCGGTCCGTCCTGGAGCACCTGGAGGGCCCAGTGCTTGGTGGCCTGGTCCAGGACGAGGATGACCAACCCCACCAGCCCCACCAGCCGGAGGCGGCGCGGGCCGACGTCGGCGGCCGCCTCGTGGCCTGGCGCCGCGGTGACCTCGGCAGCGGTGTCGCCGACCGGCTCCGGGTCGGCCGGGCCGCTCACAGCCGGCCGATGCCGCCCGTCTTGTACTTCACCTGGACGCGTGCCCACGGGATGGCCTCCAGGCGCTCGACGGGGATGGGTTCCCCCGAAGCCTCGCAGATCCCGTAGGTCCCCACCGCAAACTTGGCCAGGGCGTGGTCGATCTCCTCGATGGCCGCCCGGGCCTGGGCGGACAGCGCGAGGTCCCGTTCCCGCTCGCTGCTCAGCGAATCGCCCTCGCCGCCGTCCTCGTCGAACTGGGCGTCGCTCGACTCGAAGTCGGCCACCAGGGCGTCGGCCTCGGCCTGCAGGCTCTCGGCCTGGCGGAGGTAGATGGCCCGTTCCTCCTGCAGCACCACCTCCTGCTGGGCGAGCCACGCGGGGTCGAACGGGGCCGGCGCGTCACCAGACCCGTTGGGCCCGGCGGCCGCCACCGTGCGGGTCGCCGATCGCTTGGGGGCACCCCGTGCCTTGGCCATGCGAGGTCCTTTCCTGCCGAGAAGGGGGCCGGATCGTACGGCCGACCCGGGCGAGGGTCAAGGGCCCGACGGAGCCTCGACCTCACCCTCGACCGCTGCTCGACGTGACCTCGACGTCTGCTCGACCTCGAGGGAGGACGGGCTCAGCGGCGCTTCCCGAAACGCCAGCTCCGGCGATCGTCGTCCTCGTAGGCGGCGACGCTGGTGGACGACATCGACTCGCGGGGGCCCAGCGGGGCCTCTTCGGCCATGGCCCGGCGCAGCTCCGAGAGGAAGGCGTCCTCGTCGGGCTCGCGGGTGCGAGGGCCGTCGTTGCCACCCTGCGGGGTCATGCCGAGGTCGATGGCGGACACCGGGGCGGTGGGCGGGCCCGAGTCGCCCAGGGGCGTGGAGGCGGGCGGGCCGTGATCGACCCCGCCGAAGCTGAGCGAGGGCGAGGCCGGCCCGTCGGCGCCGTCGTCGGCCAGGCCGCCGCGGGCCTCCGCCGGTGGGGCGTCGGGCCCGGTCGCCTCGGCGTCGGCCGAGGGCGTCGGCGAGGCATCGGGCCCCGCGTCGGCGGACCGCGATGCCGGATCGAGCGGCGCCGGGTCGGTCCGGTCGGCAGGATCGGCCGGCGCCGGCTCGACGTCGGCGGTCGGCCCGGCCGACGGGCTGCCCACGTCGGGCACGTCGGGGTCGAGCAGCGCGGGGACGGGCGCCATGCGGAACCCGGCCGGGTCGTCGAGGAGGCGCTGGAGCTCGCCGACGGTGCTGCGGAGCTGGTTGCGCTGCTCCTCCACGTGGCGCTCGAGCACGGTGACGTCGCTCCGGAGGGCTTCGCGGACGCCTTCGAGCTCGGCGATCTCCGCCGCCAGCCGCTCGCGGGCGGTGGTGCGCTCGGACTCCACCTCGGCGGCCACCTCGGCCCGGGCCCGGCCGGCCTGGGCCTCGACCTGGCTGTCGATGTCGGCGGCGCGGGCTTGGGCGTCGGCCAGCAGCTTGGCCGCGTCCTCGCGGGCCTCGCGGATCGCGGCATCGGCCGTGCGCTGGGCCAGCACGATGGTGCGCCGCACCTGCTCGGCGGTCTCCTCCTCGGAGGGCCCGGCCGACGGCGGCGGGGACTGGGCCAGGCGGGCGGCGACGCGCCGCTCGACCTCGGCGTCGAGCTCGGCCGCGCTGGGGCCGGGGGCGGACCCGGCCGCCTTGGCCTGGTCGATCGTCTCGGTGAGCTTGGCCTCGACCTTGGTGGCCATGGCCACCGCCCGATCGAGGAAGTCATCGACCTCGCCACGGTCGTAGCCCTTGCGCGCGTCGTTGAACTCAGCCTGCTCGAGCAAGCGTTTCAGGGTCAGCTCCATGGGATCGACCCTACTCCCCGCCCACCCCACGATCGGGGCACCCACCGCTCGCTCAGAGCAGGTTGCGGAGCGTGAGCAGCACGAAGAGCACGATCGTGGGCGACAGGTCGACGACGCCACCGATGGGTGGGATGACCCGCCGCACCGGCTCCAGGACGGGGTCGGTGATCCGGCGCAGGAAGAGGAAGGCCTGGTTCGCCGGGGTGCCCGGCTCGGTGCGGACCCACGACCCCAGGATCACCAGGAAGATGGCGATGGCGTAGAGCAGGAGCAGGAGCCGCAGGACGCCCATGGCTCAGGTGTCGTAGCCACGCTCGTGGAGCCGGCGGCGCTCCTCGGCCGAGACCTCCACGTTGGTGGGGGTGAGGAGGTACACCTGGTTGGCCAGGCGCTCCATCTGCCCGCCGAGGCCGTAGCAGAGCCCGCTCGAGAAGTCGATCAGCCGACGCGACAGCTCACGGTCGGCGTCCTGCAGGTTCATGATCACCGGCTGGCCGTTCTTGTATTTGTCGGCCACCTCCTGCGCCTGGTTGAACGAGGAGGGCACCACCACGTAGGGCTTGGCGTTCGGGGTGACAGCGATGGGACGGACCACCTGGGGTCGGGGACGGGGGGTGCCGAGGCCGCTCGGGTTGACGGTCTGGCCCACGCGCACCTCGCGAGGATCGCCGCTGAGCGAGCCGATCGGACGGACGGCGCCGAGCGCGGAGGGCTCGTCGGCGTAGGTGGCCGACGGCTGGGAGGACGACACGGTGGAGACGTTCGACGTCTGCGGCTGGCGCGGCGGCGGCTGGTAGCCCCGCTCGCGGCCGCCGCTGCGATCGTGCTCGTCGGCGGGGCCCGCGTCGTAGTCGTCGTACTCCGCGTCGTCACCGAGCCCGAGATAGACCATTGCCTTGCGCCACATCGTTCGCAGCCTACCGGTAAGACGGGGGGCGCCGGGGACCGGGGGGTCTAGGGGTCCCGCAGAGGTCGAGGGCCGAAGAGCGCGCTCCCCACCCGGACCATGGTGGCCCCCTCGGCCACGGCGGCCTCGAGGTCGCTCGACATGCCCATGGATCTCACCCGGAGGTCGAGGTCGTCGGCCAGGGCGCGGAGCCGGGCGAAGCCCCGTCGGGCCTCCTCGGGCGGGCCGGTGCGGCCGACGGTCATCAGCCCCGACACCACCAGCCCGGCATCGACCAGCCGGGCCACCAGGTCGGGAGCCTCGGCCGGCGGGCACCCGCCCTTCTGCGGTTCGTCGGAGACGTTCACCTGCACGAGCACCTCGGCCCCCGGCGCCCGCCGGGCCACCTCCTCGCCGAGGCTGGCCCGGTCGATGCTCTGCCAGACGGCCACCAGGTGGGCCAGCGAGCGCACCTTGTTGCGCTGGAGGCGGCCGATGGCGTGCCACCGCACCGGGCCGACGTCGGCGGCGGCCACCACCGGTGCCTTGGCCACCAGCTCCTGGGCGTAGTTCTCGCCCAGGTCGGTGAGCCCGGCCGCCGCCGCGGCCACCGCCACCTCGGGCCCGAAGCCCTTGGTGACCGCCACCAGGGTGATGGCCGCCGGGTCGCCGCCGGCTGCGGCCATGCGCTCGTGCAGCTGGTGGACCCGGGCCTGGAGGGCGGGGGCCTCGAGCGACCAGGCATCGGGGTCGGTCACGGCTCGATCCAGGCCACGAGAGCCTGGCGGCCGGCATCGGCGCGGGCCCGGTGGGACCAGTGGTCGTCGCTGCAGGCGGTGCAGGTGCCCTCGTCGACGAGGGCGAGGCCGCGGGTGCGACACGCCGCGGCCACGCCGGCGGCCAGGTCGAGCGCGGGGGCGCCGGCCGCGGTGGCGGCGCGCACGGTGGGCCCGTACCGCTCGGCCAGCTCGTCGAGGCCGGGCCCGCCGAACTCGTAGCACCGGGCGCGGATGCAGGGGCCCAGGACGGCGGTGTGCGGCGGGGCCCCGAGGGCGGCGAGGGCGTCGGCGGTGGCCTCCACCACCCCGGCCAGCAGGCCGCGCCACCCGACGTGGGCCACGCCCAGCCCGCCGTCGGCGACCAGGAGGAGCGGGGCGCAGTCGGCGCCGTGCACGGCGAGGGGCGCGCCGGGCGTGGTGGTGACCGCGCCGTCGGCCTCGGCGCCGGCGTGCTCGCCCGGCGCGGTGACGGTGACGACCGTGGCGCCGTGGACCTGGCGGAGCCACGTCCACGGCGCGTCGACGATCGCGGCTCGCCGGTCCCGGAGGTCGGCGGCCGGGCCGTCGACCGCGAGGTCGCCGTGACGGCGGTCGGTGAAGACGTGGCGGACGGTGCCGCTCATGGCCGCACGACCGGCGAGCCGGCTACTTCAGGAACGAGGGCACGTCGAACTCGTCGTCGCCCTCGTCGAGGTCGGTGCCGTCCTCGGGCCCGAAGAGGTCGGAGGAGCGCGGCGGCCGGCTCGGACGAGGCGGGCGGCCGTCGGACGTCGCCGCCCCCTCGGCCGGCTCGGATGCCGGTCGACGGCCCTCACGGCCGTTCTTCTCGTCCCAGCGGTCGAACCCGGCGGCGATCACGGTCACCCGCACCTCGTCGCCCATCTCGTCGTCGATCACGGTGCCGAAGATGATGTTGGCGTCGGGGTGGGCCACGCCGTGGATCACCTCGGCCGCCTCGTTGACCTCGAACAGGCCGAGGTCGCTGCCACCGGAGATGGAGAGCAGGATGCCGCGGGCCCCTTCGATGGAGGCCTCCAGCAGGGGGCTGGAGATGGCGGCCCGGGCCGCGCTGAGGGCCCGGCCCTCGCCGGTGGCGTGGCCGATCCCCATCAGGGCCGAGCCGGCGTTCGACATGATCATCTTCACGTCGGCGAAGTCGGTGTTGATCACGCCCGGGGTGGTGATGAGGTCGGTGATGCCCTGCACGCCCTGCAGGAGGACCTCGTCGGCCATCTTGAAGGCGTTGATCATCGACGTCTTCTCGTTGGAGACGGTGAGCAGCCGGTCGTTGGGGATGACGATCTGGGTGTCGACCTTCTCCTTCAGCTTCTGGATGCCGGCCTCGGCCTGCACCGACCGCCGCCGACCCTCGAAGGCGAAGGGCCGGGTGACCACCCCGATGGTGAGCGCCCCGATGGCCTTGGCCATCTCGGCGATCACGGGCGCGGCGCCGGTGCCGGTGCCGCCGCCCTTGCCGGCGGTGATGAACACCATGTCGGCCCCCTGCAGGACCTCCTCGATCTCCTCGCGGTGGGCCTCGGCCGCGGCCTTGCCCACCTCGGGGTCACTGCCGGCGCCGAGGCCCCGGGTGAGCTCGCGCCCGATGTCGAGCTTGATGTCGGCGTCGCTCATCAGCAGCGCCTGGGCGTCGGTGTTCACCGCGATGAACTCGACGCCCTTCAAGCCGGCGTCGATCATGCGGTTGACGGCGTTGACGCCACCACCGCCGACGCCGACGACCTTGATGACAGCGAGGTAGTTCTGGGGGTTGCCGGCCATGGGGTTACCTCCGTGAGGACGAGTTGGCGCCGGGTCGGACGGGTGCCCGGTCGACGGAGAGCGGTGAGCTGGTGGGAGCTGCGCCGGGGCGGCAGCGGGACAGGGCCGGGCGCGAACCCTCGACCTGAGGTCGAGCGTTATGTAAACCTCGACGGACGCGTGACATTATGCCCCTCCCGGCGGACGCCGGGTCAAGGCTGGGGCGTCGGGGACCCCGACGTCGACGGTGGCGATGGTGGACCGGTCGGCCTCGGCGAGCAGCAGCATCGTCCGCGAGGCCTTGGCCCGCAGCCGGGTCCCGTCGCCCAGGAGGACGCGGACGCCGTCGTGGAGCTCGAGGGCGAACCCGCCGTCCACGGCCTCGCCGAGGGCCACCTCGGCCCGGAGCTCGGGCGGGAGGTCGGCCAGGACCCCCACGAGGGGCCGGCTCGCCGCGGGGAGGAGGTCGCCGGGCCCCTCGGTGGGATCGTCGCCGGCGACGGGGAGCTGCTCGCGACCCGATGCCGGGCCGAGGATCCGGCCCTCGCGGTCCACCAGGACCGATCCGGCGCCCTCCCCCATCACCGCGGCGGGCGTGCGCTCGCGCACCGTGATGGCCACGGTGCCGGGCCAGCGGCGGGCGACGGTGGCGTCGGCGACCCAGGGCAGCGCCTCCAGGCGGGCCTCCGCCGCGCCGAGGTCGACCGAGGTCATGGGGCGGCCGCGCCAGATGCCGGCGGCCGAGCGGACCGTGCCCGACCCCGACCTCGCCGCACCCTCGACCCGCACCGTGTCGACGTCGAGCAGCGGCGACCGGGAGATGCCGATGGCGGCCAGGGTGAGGACGGTGAGGATCCCGAGCGCCACCATCCGCCGCAGCCGGCGTCGGCCGCGGTCCCGGGCCACCTCGATGCGGCGGGCGCGCAGGCGCGGGTCCATGGCGTCGGCGTCGGGCCCGCCGGTGGGGCGGGTGAGGAGGTCGGCGCTCACCCACCCACCTCGGGGAGGGGCGGGAAGCCGACCAGGCGCGTCTCGGGGTGGAGGACGACGCCGGCCCGCTCGTGGACCACGCGGCGCACCTCGGCCATGAGGTGCCACACGTCGTCGGCTCGGCCACCCTCGTCGGCCTGGATGAAGTTGGCGTGCTTGGTGGAGACGGCGGCGGTGCCGACCCGGAGGCCCTTGCACCCCGCCTCGTCGACCAGGCGGCCGGCGGAGTCGCCCGGCGGGTTGGTGAAGACCGAGCCGGCGTTCGGGCCGCCCGGCTGGTTGGCCCGCCGCCAGCGGACGATCTCGGCGATCTCGGCCTCGGATCGGGTGCGGTCGCCCGGGGTCAGCTCGAGCTCCGCCCACGCGACGACCTGGTGGGGGGCCAGCACCGACGAGCGGTACGTGAGCTCCAGGGCATCGGCGGGCACCACTCCATCCTCGCCGCGGGCGAGGTCCACGACGCGGACCCTCGCCAGCGATGCCGCCAGGTCGGACCCGTGCCCCCCGGCGTTCATCCGCACCGCCCCGCCCATCGAGCCCGGCACCCCCACCGCCCACTCGAAGCCCGTGAGGGCGGCTGCGGCGGTCCGGCGCGCCACCACCGGCAGCGCGGCGGCACCGCCGGCGCGCACCGTGGTCCCGGTGACGGTGATCTCGGCGAAGCCGGCGCCCAGCTGCACGGCCAGCCCGTCGAACCCCTGGTCGGCCACGAGGAGGTTGGACCCCTTGCCCACCACCAAGACGTCGACCCCGGACCGGGCCACCGCAGCGGCCACGCGCGCCAGCTGGCGGTCGTCGTCGACGAGGGCGAAGCGGCGGGCCGCGCCCCCCACCCGGTAGGTGGTCAGGGGCCCGAGGGGGACCTCGGCCGCCACCAGGTCACCGAGGTCGAGGTCGAGGAGCCCGAGCGCCCGGGCGGCCTGCCCGCTCACGGCGCCGGTGCCCCCCGACGGGCCGCCACGATGCGCGGGCCCAGGCCGGAGATGTCGCCCGCCCCCACGGTGAGGCAGAGATCGCCCGGTCGGAGGGAGCGGGCCGCCCACGTGGCGGCGTCGTCGAGCGTGGGCACCCACGCCACCTCGGCCCACGGCCGGCGGTCGAGCACCGCGCCCACCAGGGACCGGCCGCTCACGTCCGGGAGGGGATCCTCGCCGGCGGCGTACACGTCGGTGATCGCCACCACGACGGCCACCGCCAGGGCGGCACCGAAGTCGGCGCCCTGGTCACGGGTGCGGGTGTAGCGGTGCGGCTGGAAGACCACCACCACGCGGTCCCAGCCGGCCTCCTGGGCCGAGGCCAGGAGGGCGCGGACCTTGCCGGGGTTGTGGGCGTAGTCGTCGACCACGAGCACGCCGCCGGCCTCCCCCACCACCTCGAAGCGGCGGGACACCCCGGCGTACGCGGTCAGCGCCGCCACCCCGCCGGCCAGGTCGACCCCGACCTCGGCAGCGGCCGCCAGCGCCACCGCGGCGTTGCGGGCGTGGTGGCGCCCGGGGGTGCCGATGGCCACCGGCCCCACCTCGGTGCCGTCGACGGTGAGGCCGAAGGACGTGGTGAGCCGGTGGACGACCACGTCGTGGATCCGATAGCGGGCCTCGGCGGACTCGCCGACGGTGATGGCGTCGTAGGCCCGCGCCAGGCGCAGGGCCCGCTCGTCGACCTGGCCGTCGACGCGTGGGTCGTCGATGCACACCACCCGGATGCGGGCCTCGGCCAGGAACCGGTCGAAGCCGGCCTCGATCCGCTCGATCGTGCCCCAGTGGTCCAGGTGGTCCTCGTCGACGTTGGTGACCACCGCGATCTCGGCGCCCAGCTCGAGGAAGGACCCGTCGCTCTCGTCGGCCTCGACCACGAAGACCCCGCCGTCGCCGCCCCACCGCGCCGCGTCGCCGAGGCCGACCGGCACCGCGCCCACGAGGAACGAGGGATCGGCGCCCACGCCGTCGAGGAGGGTGGCGAGCAGCGCGGTGGTGGAGGTCTTGCCGTGCGTGCCGGAGACGGCCACCGTGCGGCGGGCTGCGCAGATCGCGGCGAGGATCCCGGCCCGGCTCACCACCAGGCGCCCGGCGTCGCGGGCCTCGGCGAGGTCGGTGGGCGACGGGGGGAAGGCCGTCGAGTGGGCCACCACCTCGGCGTGGTGGGCGGCGGCGGAGCGGAACAGCTCGGTGGCGGGGACCTCCTCGGTGACCACCCCCGCGGCGTGGAGCTTCGGCCAGGCCGGGGTGGCGTTCACGTCGGCGCCGGTGACCCGGTGGCCCATGGCCGCGAGGATGATCCCGATCGCGCTGACCCCCGACCCGCCCACCCCGACCAGGTGGATGGCCCGTGGCTCGGAGAGGTCCACGGCGATGGCGTCAGCCACGGGCCGACGCCTCCACCACGGCGGCCACCCGCTCGGCGGCATCCACCGACGCGGCGGCCCGCATGGCGACCCGCATGGCGGCGAGCCGCTCGGGGTCGTCGAGGAGGGCCCCCACCTCGCGCTCGAGGCGATCGGCGTCGAGCTCGTGGTCCGGCACCACGACCGCGCCCCCGGTGGCCGCCACGGCCAGGGCGTTGGCCATCTGGTGGTCCCGGGTGGCGATGGGGAGCGGGACCAGCACCGCCGGCACGCCGGCGGCCATCAGCTCGAAGACGCTGCCGCCGGCGCGGGTGACCGCCAGGTCGGCGGCGTCGAGCATGCGGTGCATCTGGTCCTCGTAGGCGATCACCTGGTAGATCAGGCCACCCGGCGGCGGCGTGGGCACGGTGGTCACGAACGACGCGAAGTCGCGTCGCCCGACCACGTGGCGGATGACCAGCCCCGGTCGATCGGCCCACCGGGCCGCCAGGCCGCGCACCGCCTCGTTGATGCGGCGCGACCCGAGCGAGCCGGCGAACACGGCGATCACCGTGGCGCCGACGGGCAGGTCGAGCGCGACGCGCGAGCCGGCCGGGTCGGGGTGCTCGGCGATGTCGCGGATCTCAGGGCGGAGCGGGTTGCCGGTGACCGTGGCCCGCGGCAGGTCGGTGTCGGCGAACGAGACGGCCGAGGCGGCGGCGAACCGACGCAGCACCCGGTTCACCGCACCGGCCCGCTTGTTCTGCTCGAGCAGGACGATCGGGACCCGGCCCACCACGGCGCCCAGCCCGCAGGCGAACGAGGCGTACCCACCCAGCACCACCACGACGGCCGGCCGGTGGCGCCGGACCAGGGCGATCCCCCGCGCCACCGCGCGGACCAGGTCGATCACCGCGCCGACGTTGGCGAGGGCGAGGCGGCGCTGGATGCCGCGACCGGGCAGGACGTCGACGGTGAAGCCGGCGGCCGGCACCAGCTCGGCCTCCGGGCCGCGCTCGGCGCCCACGAAGTGGATGGAGCCGGGCGCGTGCCCGGCGGCCACCAGGGCGCGGGCCACCGAGATCCCGGGCAGCAGGTGCCCGGCGGTGCCGCCACCGGCCACGAGGGCCCACGTGGGGGCGGTCACCGGCGCGCTCCGCCCCGGTCGAGCCGCCCGGGGACGGGGTCGGGGTGGGTCCCCGGGTGGCGGGCGATGTTGAGCAGCAGGCCGACCGCGGCGAGGTTCACCACGAGCGCCGAGCCACCGAACGACACGAACGGCAGCGGCACGCCGGTGATCGGCATGATGCCGATGACGGCGCCGATGTTCATCACGGCCTGCACGGTGATCCAGGCGGTGATGCCGATGGCCACGAGCATGCTGAAGCGGTCCTGGGCCTGGGCGGCGGTCCAGGCCCCGAGGGCCGCGAACGCCAGGAAGAGCACCACCACGGTGAGGGCGCCCACCAACCCGAACTCCTCCCCGATCACCGCGAAGATGAAGTCGGTCCAGGCGTAGGGCAGGTAGCCCCACTTCACGGTGGACCGCCCCAGGCCCCGACCCAGCAGGCCGCCGTTGGCCATGGCCACGAGCGACTGCACGTTCTGCAGGCCGGTGTTGAGCGGATCACCCATGGGGTCGAGGAACCGCAGCAGGCGCGAGCGGCGGAAGGGCGTGTAGGCCACGAAGGCGGTGGCGACGGCGGCACCGGCCAGGGTGGTGAGGCCGAGTGGCACCAGGCGGACTCCGGCGGCCAGGCACACCACCAAGACGATGGCGGCGATGATGATCGTCGTGCCCAGGTTCGGCTGGGCCATGACCAGGGTGGCCACCACCGTGAGGTAGGCGATCACCGGCGCCAGCGTCCACCGCCAGTCGTCGATGTGGGCAGCGCGGCGGGCCAGCAGGTCCGCCACGAAGAGCAGCAGCGCGAACTTGGCGAACTCCGAGGGCTGGATCTGGATCGGCCCGGCCCCGAGCCAGCGGGTGGCGCCGTTCGCGCTCACGCCGACGCCCGGGACGAGCACCAGCACCAGCATCCCGCCGGTGACGGCGAGCCAGAGGCGGGCGTGGCGGCGCCAGAAGTCGATGGAGACGGCGAGGGTGGCCAGCAGGGCGCCGGTGCCGATGACGGTCCACAGCAGCTGGCGCTGGGCGTACGACCACGGGTGGCCGCTCTCGCGCACCGAGATCACCGACGAGGCCGACAGCACCATGACCAGGCCGATCATGTTCAGCACGGTGACGACGGCGGCGAGGAGCCAGAAGGTGCCGGTGCCCGTGCCCGGGACGACCCGGCGCGGCCGCCGGGCGAGGTCGGGCGCCAGGTCGCGCCCACGCAGGGCGGGGTGGGTCAGGGTGGAGGTCACGGCCGCTACAGGTCCCGTGCGCCGGGCAGGGTGGTGAAGTCGGCGTAGAAGAGGCCGAGGGCCAGCGCCGTGGCCAGCCCGGCGATGATCCAGAAGCGCACGATGACGGTGGTCTCCGGCCAGCCACCGAGCTCGTAGTGGTGGTGGATCGGGGCCATGCGGAAGACCCGCCGGCCACCGAAGCCGCGGAACGAGACCACCTGGATGATGACCGAGAGGGTCTCCACCACGAACAGGGCGCCCACGATGGGCAGCAGGAGCGTGGTGCTGAGGGTGAGGGCCAGCCCGGCGAGGCCGGCGCCGATGGCCAGCGAGCCGGTGTCACCCATGAAGATCCGCGCCGGGTGGGCGTTCCACCAGAGGAACCCGGTGCAGCCGCCGAGCATCGCGGCGGCCACCACCGCCAGGTCGAGGGCGTGCTCGATGTCGTAGATCTCGTAGTTGCGGAAGGCCCAGAAGCCCATCACGGTGAAGGCGCCGAAGGCGAACAGCGCCGACCCGGCCGCCAGCCCGTCGAGGCCGTCGGTGAGGTTCACGGCGTTCGTCATGGCCATGATCAGCAGCACCGACCACACCACCCAGCCCACCTTGCCGAAGTCGATGTCGAGCAGGCCGGCGGACTCGAAGGAGTCGTAGCGGGTGAACGAGAGCGTGGTGTGGACGCCGGTGAACTGGACGCACGCCCACCCGAAGAGGAGCGCCACCGCCAAGAGGCCCAGCACCTTCATCCGCTTGTTGAGGCCGAGGTTGCGGGCCTGGCGGATCTTGATCCAGTCGTCGAGGAACCCCACCAGCCCGGCGCCCACCACCAGGAGCAGCACGAAGATGCCCGAGCGGGTGAACACCACGCGATCGCGCAGGTGGGCCACCGTGTAGCCGACGACGGCGCCGGCCACGATGGCCAGGCCGCCCATGGTGGGGGTGCCCGCCTTGGTCAGGTGGCCCTGGGGGCCCTCCTCGCGGATGGGCTGGCCGATCTGGTGGGAGCGCAGCCACTCGATGAGGAACCGGGTGCCCACGAGCGACACGGCGAGGCCCAGGCCGCCGGCCATCAGCAGGGCGATCACGAGTCGGCCTCCGAGTGGCCGGCGGCGACGATGGCTTCGCGCAGGACGATCCGGTCGTCGAACGGCCAGACGGTGTCGCCGATCGTCTGGGTGGTCTCGTGGCCCTTGCCGGCCACCAGGACCACGTCGCCCCGACGGGCGATCGCCACCGCCGCGGCGATCGCGGCGCGCCGGTCCGGCTCGAGCCGAAGGTCCCGGGGGTCGTCCATGCCGTGCTGCACCTGGGTCATGATCGCAGCCGGGCCCTCGTGGCGAGGGTTGTCGGTCGTGAGAATCACCACATCGGCGAGGCGGGCCGCCACCTCCCCCATGTCGGGCCGCTTGGTGGCGTCGCGATCCCCGCCGGCGCCGAAGACCAGGATCACCTGGCCCGAGGCGGCCAGCTCGCGGGCGGTCAGCAGCAGCTGCTCGAGCCCGTCGGGGGTGTGGGCGTAGTCGACCACGGCGAGGTAGGGCTGGCCGGCGTCGATGCGCTCGAAGCGGCCGGGGACGGGCTGCACGGCGGCCAGCCCGGCGGCCACCTGCTCGGGGGTGGCGCCCAGCTCGGCCGCCGCGGTGGCGGCGGCGAGGGCGTTGGCCACGTTGAAGCGTCCGGCCAGGCCGAGGCGCACCTCGGTGCCGCGCCAGCGGAACCGCGAGCCGTCGACCCCGAGGTGGAGGTCGACGGCGTCGGCCAGCTCGTAGCCCACGCTGGGCACCGCGGCGACGTCTCGCAGGAGGCGGCCGTGGGGGTCGTCGAGGTTGAGCACCGCGAGGTCGCAGCGCTCGGGCTCGAACAGCCGGGCCTTGGCCTGGAAGTAGGCGCTCATGTCGCCGTGGTGGTCGAGGTGGTCCCGGCTGAGGTTCGTGAAGACGGCCACGCGGAAGTGGGTGCCGTCGACGCGGTGGAGGTCGAGGGCGTGCGACGAGACCTCCATGGCGACGGCGCGGGCCCCGCCGTCACGCAGGTCGCGGAGCTGCTCCTGGAGCTCCGGCGCCTCCGGCGTGGTGCGCGTCCCGGTGAGCGTGCCGATGAGCCCGCAGGGCAGGCCGGCCGCCTCGAGCACCGCGCCGAGGAGGGCGATGGTGGTGGTCTTGCCGTTGGTTCCGGTGACGCCGACGACCGCCAGGTCGTCGGATGGCCGGCCGGCCAGCTCGGCGGCCACCGGCCCCATGGCGGCCCGCACGGAGGGCACCTGCAGCTCCGGCACGACCAGGCCGAGGGGTCGCTCGCACAGCAGCGCCGTCGCCCCGGCGGCCACCGCGGCGGCGGCGTGGTCGTGGCCGTCGTGGTGCTCGCCGGGCACGCAGCAGAAGAGCGAACCGGGGGCCACGGCCCGGCTGTCGTGGACGGCGCGGGTGAGCTCGACCTGGTCGTCGCCGGTGAGGATGAGGTCGCGGAACGGTGGGCGGTCGGCGACCGCGTCCACCAGCGTGCGGAGGATCACGCCCTCAGCCTTGCGTGGTCTGGGTGACCAAGCCGGGATCCTCGCCGTCGACGGCCCGGGCGGTGGGGCTCAGGTCGGGCACCGCGGCCTCCGCCTCGCTGAGCGACGCCGGCGGGATCCGCTCGCTGATCAACACCCGCGACGCCAGCTGGGCGAAGACCGGAGCGGCCACCTCGCCGCCGAAGATCGAGGTCTGGGCGTCGCGGATGGTCACGATGATGGACACGTCGGCCCCGGCCACGAAGCCCACGAAGCCGGACTCGTAGTGGCGCTTGCCTGCGGCGTCCTTGTAGGCGTCGGTGGGATCGGGGAAGGGGGCTTCCTGGGGGATGCGGGCGGTGCCGGTCTTGCCGGCGACTGCGTACCCGGGCACCGCAGCGTTCGCGCCCGTGCCGTCGCTGACCACCTTCTGGAGCATGCCGCTCATGGCGCGGGCCGTCTCGACCGACACCACCCGGCGGCGGTCCGACGCGTCGGCGGCCCGGCGGCCGTCGCCGGAGTCGGTGGCGGCGATCACCTTCGGCGTCACGAGCACGCCGTCGTTGGCGATCGCGTTGTAGGCCGAGAGCATCTGGAGGGCGGTGACCGAGATGCCCTGGCCGATCGGGATGGAGCCCATGCTGGTGCCGGACCACTGGTCGAGGGGGAGCATGAGGCCGGCCGACTCGTTCGGGAGCCCGGAGCCGGTGGACGAGCCGAAGCCGAAGGCCCGCAGGTAGCGGTCGACGCCCTCCTCGCCGAGCCGCTTCGCGATCTGGATGGTGCCGACGTTGGACGAGGTCACCAGCACGTCGGTGGTGGACCACGCCTGGGTGGGGTGGGGGTCGTGGTCCTTGAACAGGTGGTCGCCGACCGGCAGGCTGTAGGGCACCTGACTCACCGTGTCGGGCCCGACGATGCCCTCCTCCATGGCCCCGGCGATGGTGATCATCTTGTTCACCGAACCGGGCTCGAACATCGAGTAGGCGGTGTGGTTGACCCCGCTGTTGCGGACGTTCCCCTCGTCGTCGGCCTCCACGCTGACCATGGCGAGGATCTCGCCGGTGCTCGGTCGGCTGATCACGGCCATCCCCTGCTCGGCCCCGGTGGCGGCCACCTGCTCGGACACGGCCCGCTCGGCGGCGTGCTGGAGCGACTGGTCCAGCGTGAGGTAGAGGTCGGTGCCCGGCTCGGCCGGTTCGAGGTGCTCGCGGGTGCCGGCGATGGTGCCGCCGTCGGGGTCGCGCTCGAAGCTGAGCTTGCCGGGCGTGCCCTCGAGCACGTCGTCGTGGGCGAGCTCCAGGCCGAGGTGCCCTTGGCGGCCATCGACCACGGCGCCGTCGCCGTAGGTCCGGCCGAGGACGGACCTGGCCAGGTCGTCGCTCGGGTACGTTCGGACCGACCGGTCCTCGAAGCTGATCCCGACGAGGTCGAGCTCGCGGACCTCGGCCTCCACCTCGGGGGCCAGCGGACCGGCGAGGTACTCGTATCGCGATCCCGGCGTGGTGAGCCGCTCGAGGAGGGTGGCCCGGTCGACGTCGACGACGGGCGCCAGCGCGCTCGCGACCGCTGCCGCGTCGCCGACGATCGTCGGGTCGGCCACCACGATGGGTTGGGGCACGGAGAGGGCGAGGGCGTTGCCGTTGCGGTCGTAGATCGCCCCGCGTGCGGCGGGGATCTCCCGGAAGGCGCGGCGCTGGCCGGCGCCGTAGGACCGGCAGTCGGTCACCGACTCGGTGCGGCAGGCGCCGCCGCCCAGCTGCACGTCGGCCAGACGGACGCTGATCCCGGCGCCGACGAGGAGCACGGCCACCACGAAGCCGGCCAGCCGCAGGCGGGTGCGGCGGACCGCGAGGTCGGCGTCGAGCGGCACGGTGGCCGGGCCCGGGCGCGAGGACGCCCCCGACCGGCGCGAGGGGCGGGGACGCGGGGGGCGCACGGCCAGCACCGGCGCCATGCGGCGGGCGGGGGCCGGGGCCTTCGAGCGGGCCGGGGGCTTCGAGCGGGCCGGGGCCTTCGAGCGGGCCGGGGCCTTCGAGCGGGACCGCGCCGACGATCGGCCGGGCTGGGGCGCCCGTCGGTTGAAGAACTCGTCGAGGTCGTCGAAGTGGTCCAGGTGGTCGTCGAACCCGTCGCGCCCGCTCACGGTCGACCCGCCGTCGCCCCGCCGGCGAGCTCCTCGGCCCCCGTGGTGTCGGGTCGGGGGTCGGTGGTGCCGTCGGGGTCGTCGGTGGCCGGGTCGGTCGGGCTCGGGCCACCGGTGACCACCGGCGCGGTCCCGGCGTCCGGGCTGAGCCAGACCTGGGTGTCGGCGGGGGCCATCCCCAGGCGCTCGGCCTGGGCGGTGATCCGGGGCGGCGACTGCAGGGTGGCCAGCTCGAGCTCCTCCTGCTGCAGCAGCTCCTGCTCCACCCGGACCTGGGTGCCGAGCTGGTCGAGGCGGACCTGGTTGCCGACGAGGAGCGAGTGGGCCACCGCGCCGGCGAGCAGGGCGGCGAAGACGACGACGGTGGAGGCCACGACCACCAGGCCGGAGCGGCTGCGACGGGCCGGTGCGCCGACGACGCGCAGATCGGGGCGCGACCGGGCGGGGGCGGCGGCCGGCAGGGCCCGGGGGCTGGGGCGGGGGACGCGGACGGGACTGGTCATGCGAGGTCCTGGTGGGGTGCGGGGAGCTTCTCGACGGCTCGGAGGCGGGCGCTGGCGGCACGGGGGTTGGCGGCGGCCTCGGCCGGGGCGGGGACCCAGCCGCCGCGCTTGAGGAGGCGGGCGGTCGGCGTGGCGCCGCAGACGCAGGGCAGGCCCGGTGGGCAGGTGCACCCGCCGTCGTCGGCGAAGCGGAAGCGCTCCTTCACGATGCGGTCCTCGCCGCTGTGGAAGCTGATGGCCACGATGCGGCCGCCCGGGGCCACCACGTCGATCGCCGCGTCGAGGGCGGCCGGGAGGATGTCGAGCTCCTCGTTGACGGCGATGCGCAGGGCCTGGAAGGTCCGCTTGGCCGGGTGGCCGCCCTTGCGGCGGGCGGGTGCGGGGATGGCCTCGACCACCACCGTGGCGAGCTCGCCGGTGGTGCGCAGGGGCCGGGCGTGGACGATGGCCTTGGCGATGCGACCGGCGAAGCGCTCGTCGGCGTTGCGGCGCAGGATGCCGGCCAGCTCCCGTTCGTCGGTGTCGTTGACCAGGTCGGCCGCCGTGCGGCCCCGGGTGGTGTCCATCCGCATGTCGAGCGGCGCGTCGTTGCGGTAGCTGAAGCCCCGCTCGGGCCGGTCGAACTGCGGTGAGGACACGCCGAGGTCGAACAGGACCCCGACGATCGGTTGGATGGCGGCACCGGCCGCGGCGACCACCGTCGCCAGCTGGTCGAAGCGGGCATGGGTTGCCGTGGCCCGGTCGCCGAAGTCGGCGAGACGGGCCTGCGCTGCGGCCAGGGCGTGCGGGTCCTGGTCGAGGCCGAGGACCCGGAGGTCCGGTCGTGCCTCGAGCAGGGCCGCCGCGTGGCCGGCGCCGCCAAGCGTTGCGTCGACGATGGTGCCAGCCGGCACCGGAGCGAAGAGCTCCAGCACGCGGCCCAGGAGCACGGACTCGTGGACGAAGGGCCGGGGATCGGTCATCGGGACCGTCGCCGGTGAGCGGGTGGGGTGGAGCACGAGGGTGGACACGGGGCGCTCACAACCCCTCGAACCCGTCGAAGAACAGGTCGGCGTCGTCGAAGGTGGCCTGCTCGGCCTCGAAGGCCTCGGCCGACCAGATCTCCACGGCCTCGATGGCGCCGGCCAGCACGATCCGCTCCCCCAGGCCCACCCGGGCCTTGAGCTCGGGCGGGACGACGAGGCGGCCCTGCTTGTCGATCGAGACCTCGGTGACCGACATGTGCAGGCGCTTCTTGGTGCGGGGGTGCACGACGCCACCCGGCTGGCTGGCGACGAACTCCTGCACGACCGCCTCGAACCCCTGCGGCGTCCAGAGGTTGAGGTGCTCGTCGCGGTGGGCCCGCAGGACCGCGGTGGTGGCGAACGCCCCCTTGAGGGCCGCCGGCAGCGCGATGCGGCCGGTGGACTCCAGCTTCAGGTGGAACGTGCCGCGGAACGGGGCGTGGCCGTACGCGGCCGGGGTCGGCGCCGCCGGCGCCACCACCGTCGCCGCGGCGACCCCCTGCTCCCCTTCGTGCTCCCTTGCTCGCCAAACTACCCCAATTCACTCACCGTGACCAGAGAACAGCTGTTCGACCGCGGAGGGCGCGGCGCACCCGGCCCGGGGCGCGCCGCAGCCGCCCGCCGAAGCGCGCCGGCTGGCTCGAGGGCCGCTCGACCCGAGGGTCAGTCGGTGGCGAGGCGGGCGTGCAGCGCGGCCACCACGGCGCCGGGGGCGACCGGACCGATGCCGGTGGCCACGTCGGCCACCTCCGCGGCGGCGACCCGTCGCTCCTCCGGGGTGAGGGCGAGCACGGCAAGGAGGGGCGCCGGGTCCCAGCGGTGGAGCACGGCGCACTGGAACCGAGCCCCGCGGCGGGTGCGCCGCTGCGACACGCCCACCACCTTGCGATCGCCCACCGTCACCTCGCCGGGGGCCAGCCCGGCGAAGCAGATCAGCCCGGAGCGGGCGGTGCGGACCATCGGCCCCTCGTGCACCACCGGCCCCTCGACCCCGAGGTCCGCCAGCGCCCGCTCCCACGCCCGGCCCAGCCAGGTGGCGGCCCGGCCCACGTCGTCGACCCACCGGGGATCGCCGGCGGGCAGCACCACGTCGACCCACGTGGCGGCCCCGGGGGCCAACCACACCGCCCCTCCCCCGCTGCGCCGCCGCACCACCTCCACCCCGGCGGCGTCGGCCGCCGCGGCGTCGACGACCTCGAGGGCCTGGGTGCTGCCCAGCACCACCGCGGGCCGGTCCACCTCGAACCACCACAGCGCCCGCCGGGCGGGATCGGGCAGGTCGCGCCCGTGGAACCCGCCCGCACCGCCGCGATGGCGCTCGACGGCCCAGGCCCCGCCCGGGGCGTCGCTCACGGCCGGAGCACCAGGCGGTCGACCGCCACCTCGTCGAGGCGCTCGGGGCGCGGGGCCACGCCGATCCCCGGGCCCTCGGGCACGAGCAGGCGACCCCGGTCGTCGAGGGCGATGGGCTCGGTGACGTCGGCGGCGAAGTACCGCGACGACGGGCCGAGGTCGGTGGGCAGGGCGAAGGTGGGCAGGGCGGCCAGCGCCAGCGCCGCCGCCCGCCCCACCCCCGACTCGAGCATCCCGCCCACGAACGCCACGCCGCCGGCGTCGACCGCCAGCCGGGCCACCTCGGCGGCGGGCCGGAGGCCACCCAGCCGCGCCGGCTTCACGTTGACCACCAGGCCGGCGCCCAGGGTGAGCGCCACCTCCAGGCCGGCCCGGGAGGTGATCGACTCGTCGAGGGCCACGGGCACGCCGAGCCGCTTGGCCAGCTCCGCCGAGCGCAGCAGGTCGTCGGCGGGCGCCGGCTGCTCCACGTAGGCCAGGCCCAACCCGTCGAGCACGTCGAGCGAGCGGGCGTCGAGGGTGCCGTTGCCGTCGACGGCCAACGGCAGCACCGGCCAGGTGGCCCGGACGGCCGCCACCGCCGCCAGGTCGTCGGGATGGGGGGTGACCTTCAGCTTCACCAGGGCGACGCCCGCGGCCACGTGGCCCTCGACCGCGGCCAGCAGGAGGTCGAGGTGGTCGTGGCGGCCCACCACCGCCGTCGTGGCCACCCGGTCGGCCGGTCGGCCGTGCTGGGCGCCGAGGTCGGTGACCAGCCGGCGACCGGCCCGGCGCAGGCCGGCGTCGGTGCGGGCCGTGGCCAGGGCGTGGGCCGCCATGGGGTGGCCCACCACCTCGGGCTCGCGGTCGGCCAGGAGGGCGGGGGCCAGCTCGTCGCGCAGGACGAGCCAGGCGCCGGCGGTGTGCTCGGCGGTGTAGGTGGGGCGTGCCAGCGCCGAGCACTCGCCCCACCCGTCGGTGCCGTCGGCCAGACCGACCCGCACCAGCACGAGGTCGCGGACCGACTCGGTGCCGTGGGCCGACCGCAGCGGCGCGAGCAGCGCCAGCCGCACGCGCACCAGCTCCACCTCGGCCACCGCGTGCGGGGCGACCCCGCTCACGCGAGCACGCGGGTCACGCGGCCCAGGGCAGCCACGGGCGCCACTGGTCGGGCACCTGGCCGACCGCGACGGTGACCCACGAGAGCCGGCGCGGCTGGACCGGCGGCCGGCCGAGCGTGAGGCGGGTCTCGGGCAGGAGGCGGTCGGCCTTGCCCACGTTGCACGGGCGGCACGCGGCCACCACGTTCTCCCAGCAGTGCTGGCCACCGCGGCTGCGGGGCACCACGTGGTCGAGCGTCTCGGCCCGGTCCCCGCAGTACTGGCACCGGCTCTCGTCGCGGAGGAACACCCCGCGACGGCTGATGGGGAGGTCCCGCTGACGGGAGACCTTGACGACGTTGCGGAGCCGGATCACCGAGGGCACCTCGAGCGCGAGCCGCTCGGCGTGGAGCCAGCGCCCGGAGCCCTCGAGCGCGTCGGCCTTGGCGCCGAGCACGAGCACGACCGCCCGACGTTCCGTCACCACGGCGAGCGGCTCGTAGGTGGCGTTGAGCACCAGGCTCCGGACCATGGCGGCAGGATATCGGCGCGCCGGGGGCCTCGGCGGGGCTTTTGGGCGGGCGACCAGGTGCTCAGCCGAGGTGTCCGAACGCTCGGCACCAGCGGAGGTAGGTCACCACGTCGGCGGGCTCGGGCGAGCGGTCGTTCCCGTACTGGGTCTCGAGGCGGAACCGGAGGTAGGCCGCGTCGGGCACCGGCAGGAAGGGCCGCTGCCGCCACCAACCCGGGCGGGCCAGGCGGCGGACCTGGACGGCGGCGGTGGCCCACAGGGCGGGTCGCCGGATCACGGCCGTCGCCACCGCCACCCAGAACGACGCCGTGGTCACGCCGCCCCCACGTCGTGGCCGAGGGCGCGCCAGGCCACCGCGCCCGCGCCCACCAGCGGGCCGTCGGGGCCGAGGCCGCCGGGGCGGATCACCGTGCCCCGGGCGTGGCCGATGCGCGCGGTGGCGTCGACCGCCTCCTGGGCGGCGGCGAAGAAGGGGTCGCCGAAGCCGAGGGCCACCGACCCCGCCACGCAGGCGAGCGGCAGGTCCAGGAGGGCGGCCACCGACCCCACGGCTCGGCCGACCAGGGCGCCCGTGCGGGCCACCACGTCGGGGGTCGCCACCTTCGCCGAGCGGCCGGTGATGGCGGCGATGGCGGTGCCGGAGGCCTCGGCCTCGAGGCAGCCCCGGGCGCCGCACGGGCATCGCCGCCCGTCGGGCACCACGTTCAGGTGGCCGATGTGGCCGGCGTTGCCCCCGGCCCCGTCGAGGAGGCGGACGTCGAGCACGATGCCCCCGCCCACGCCCGTGGACACCACCATGGCGAGGAAGTCCCGGTGGCCCTGGGCGGCCCCGCGCCAGCCCTCGCCCAGGGCCAGGGCCTTGGCGTCGTTGTCGACCCAGGTGACCAGGCCGGTGTGGTCGCCGAGGCGGTCGCGCAGGGGGAAGTCGCGCCAGGCGGCGATGTTGAGGGGCGAGACGGTGACGCCGCCCCGGGCCATCGGGCCGCCGCACCCGACCCCGCACCCGACGAGGTCCTGGCCGGCCTCGTCGCGCACGTCGTCCACCAGGCGGGCGAGCGTGGCCAGCAGCACCTCGGCGTCGGCGCCCTCGGTGGGCACCTGCCGGCGGGCCACCAGGCCCCCGCGCTCGTCGACCACGGCGGCCGCCATCTTGGTCCCACCGATGTCGACGGCCAGCACGTGCTCCACCGTTGGAGCATGGCACGCGAGGCCGGTCGACCTGCCCGGTCAGCGGGCTGCGCCGCCCACTACCGTGGCGGTCTCACGGGTCCCCGACAGGAAGATCGTCCCTCGTGGCCATCCAGAACGCGGCCGAGTCGCCCGACGAGCGGGCCCAGACCTTCGCCGACCTCCACCGGGCGCTCACCGACAACATCGCCACGGTGATCCGGGGCAAGGACGAGGCCATCGACCTCGTGCTGCTCTGCCTCATCGCCGACGGGCACCTGCTGGTGGAGGACGTGCCCGGCGTGGGCAAGACCACGTTGGCCAAGGCGCTCGCCACGTCGATCGACGCCCGGTTCGGTCGGATCCAGTTCACGCCCGACCTCCTGCCCACCGACGTCGTGGGCGTCAACGTCTGGGACAAGGCCGCCAACCGCTTCGAGTTCCGGCCCGGGCCGATCTTCGCCAACGTGGTGCTGGCCGACGAGATCAACCGGGCGTCGCCCAAGACGCAATCGGCGCTGCTCGAGGCCATGGCCGAGGCCCAGGTCACCGTCGACGGCGAGACCCACCTCCTCGCCGCGCCGTTCATGGTGATCGCCACCCAGAACCCGATCGAGCACGAGGGCACCTACGCGCTGCCCGAGAGCCAGCTCGACCGCTTCCTCATGCGGATCTCGATGGGGTACCCGGCGCGCCAGGCGGAGCTCGCCATCCTCGACGCCGACGACGACCTCCACCGCCTCGCCGACCTCCGCTCCGTGATCTCGGCCGGCCAGGTCAACGGGCTGGTGGCGGCGGCTCGCACCGTGCACGTGGCCCCGCCGCTGCAGGGCTACCTGGTCGACCTGGCCGAGGCCTCGCGCCGCCACGCCGCCACCTCGGTGGGCAGGTCCCCGCGGGCCACGCTCGCCCTCCCGCGGGTGGCCCGGGCCCGGGCCGCCACGCGGGGCCGCACCTACGTGGTGCCCGACGACATCAAGGCGCTGGCCGGGCCCGTGCTCGCCCACCGCCTCCTGCTCACCCCCGAGGCCCAGATCGGGGGCACCACGGCCGGCGACGTGGTCGAGGAGCTGCTCGACCGGGTGCCCGTCCCGGCGCCCCAGCCGGTCGAGTCGGTCGGCTAGCGGCGCGTGCTGACCCGCCCCGGGTGGTCCGTCCTGGTCGGGTCGCTCCTCACCATCGCGGTCGGCCGGGTCTTCGGCCTGCCCGAGCTGTTCCTCCTGGGCGCCACCGGGGTCGCCGTGGTGGGCGGCGCGGTCGTCCTGGTCCGCCGGCGGCCACCCGACCTCGACGCCGAGCGGGTCGTGCACCCCCGCCGGGTGCACCTCGGCGGCCACAGCCGGGTGGAGCTGCGCATCGCCAACCAGGGCACCAGGCGGACGCCCGTGCTCACCCTCCACGACCCGGTGGAGGGCACCATCGGCGCCCGGGTCTCCCTCGCCCCGCTCGCCCCGGGCCATCACCAGGCCGCCAGCTACCGCCTCCCCACGGAGCGTCGGGGCCTGGTGCGGGTCGGGCCGCTCGAGGCCGAGCTCACCGATGCGTTCGGGCTGGCCCGCCGACGGGTCCGCGTCGCCGGGGAGGCCGTGCTCACCGTGCTGCCGGCCATCGAGCGCATCGGGGGGCTGGCCAGCGGCAGCGGCCTCGACGACCCGCTCACCGGCACCACCCGCCCGGTGGCCGGCGCGTCGGGCGACGAGGACTTCGCCACCCTCCGGCCCTACGTGGTGGGCGACGACCTCCGGCGGGTCCACTGGGCCTCGTCGGCCCGGGCCGGCGACCTGCTCGTGCGCCAGGACGACCCGCCCTGGCAGGGCCACCTCACCGTCCTGCTCGACGCCCGCGTGACCCGCCTCGACCCCGACGCCTTCGAGCTCGCCGTCTCGGCCGCCGCGAGCCTGCTCCACGCGGTGTCCCGTCGGGGCGACCGCGCCCGGCTGGTGATCACCGACGGCACCGACACGGGGCTGCTCGACGCCCGCGCCGGTCGCGACACCCTCCTGGAGCACCTCGCCGTGGTGACCCGCCACCCCGGAGCGGAGCTGCCGTCGCCGGCGCTCGACGGCCGGAGCCGCACCGGCGGGCTCGTGGTGGTGACCGGCGCCGCCACCCCCGACGACCTGGCCCGGGTGGCCGCCGAGCGCTCGCGCTACGGCACCGTCCGACTGGTGTCGGTGCACCCCTCCCTCGCCGGGCCCCGACCCGCCACGCTCCCCGGCGAGGGCCCCGACGGCGCCGAGATCGTCCACGTCGACCCCACCCGCCCGTTCGGCGCGGCCTGGCAGGCGGCCCTCCGCCGGCGGTCACGCCGGTGAGCGAGCGCGTCGACGGGGCCCGGATGCCGATGGCGGTCGGCGAGACCGCGCTGCTCCTGGTCCACCTGAGCGTGATCGCCGGCTTCGCCCGGTTGTTCGAGGACGCGTCGTTCCTGGCTCCCCTGGCGTGCTTCGCCGTCGGCGCCCACCTGCTGTCGGTGGTCACCCGTCGCCGACGCGTCGCTGCGCCGCTCGTCCTGCTGATCGCGCTCGCGGGTGCCGCGGTCACCACCGCCTGGGTCCTGTTCCCCGACACCACCCGCCTCGGCCTCCCCACCGCCGAGACCTGGGACCGGGCGGGCGAGGCCCTCCGCCTCAGCCGGGCCGAGTTCGACCAGGTGGCGGCCCCCGCCCCGGTGCTCGACGGCTTCCTGCTCGCCTCGGGCCTGGCCCTCTGGGCGGCGGCCTGGTTCGCCGACTGGGCCGCGTTCCGCCTCCGCGCCACCGTCGAGGCCGTCACCCCGGCGGCGGTGCTCTTCGTGTTCGGCTCCCTGCTCGGCTCGGGCGAGCACCGCACCGTCTCGGCCGTCGCCTTCGCCGCCGCCGTCCTCGTCTTCGTGGCCAGCCACCGGGCCCTCCGCGCCCAGCTGGACCAGGCGTGGCTCACCACGTCGCCGGTCGTCGGTCCCCGCGCCGTGCTGCGCGCCGGCGTCGCCCTCGCCGCGGTGGCGGTCCTGGGCGGCACCCTCGTGGGCCCCCGCCTCCCGGGATCGGAGGCCGAGCCGGTGGTGCGCTGGCGGGCCGAGGCGCGGGGCGGCGGCGACCGCAGCACCGTGAGCCCGATCGTCGACCTCCGCAAGCGCCTGGTGAACCAATCCGACACCATGTTGTTCACCGTGCAGGCCGACCGTCCGGCCTACTGGCGGCTCACCTCGCTCGACCGCTTCGACGGCGTGCTGTGGAGCAGCGGCGGCACCTTCGCCGAGGCCGAGGGCCGACTGGAGCCCTCGGGCCCGATCCCACCGGGCGCCATCCGCAACGAGCAGCGCTTCCGCATCCGCGCCCTCGACGCCATCTGGGTGCCGGCCGCCTTCGAGGCGCGGGACCTGGTGTCCAACAGCGCGGCGCTGCGCTGGGACCCGGACTCCTCCACGCTGATCATGGAGGACGACACCACGTCCGACGGCACCGACTACCGCATCGTCTCCGACACCGGTTTCCTCGACCCCGCGGCCCTGGCCCGGGTGGGCGACGACGACGACCCGGCCACCGAGGAGCGCTACGGCTCCCTGCCGAGCTCGTTTCCCGACGAGGCCGCGGAGGCCGCCCGCACCGTCACCGCCGGCGCCACCACCCGCTACGACCACGCCCTCGCCCTCCAGGACTGGTTCCGCGACGAGTTCACCTACTCGGTGGAACCAGAGGCCGGGCACGGCAACGAGGCGCTGGTCGGCTTCCTCGAGTCCCGAGAGGGGTACTGCGAGCAGTTCGCCGGGGCCTACGCCGCCATGGCCCGCTCGCTCGGCATCCCCTCCCGGGTGGCGGTGGGGTTCACCCCGGGCGATGCCGACCCCGACGGCTCGGGCCTCTACCGGGTGCGCGGGCGCCACGCCCACGCCTGGCCCGAGCTGTGGTTCCCGGGCGCCGGCTGGGTGCCGTTCGAGCCGACCCCCGGGCGGGGCATGCCCGACGCCGAGGCCCACACGGGCGTGGCACCGGCGCAGGACGACGTCGGCGACGACGAGGAGCCCGCCGCCACCACCACGACCACCACCCTCGTCCCCGGCGCCACCACGGTGCCGCCCACCACCACGCCCGCCGATGCCCCGACGCCCGACGACCAGCTCCTGGCCGGGGCCGACCCCGAGGACGAGGGCGGGCCCAGCGGGCTCGTCACCGCGCTCGCGCTCGGCGTCGGTGCCGCGGCACTGTGGGCGGGTGCGCTGCTGGCGGCGCCGGCGCTGCGGGCCCGCCGTCGCCGAGCCCACGGCGAGGCGGCCTCGGCCGTGCTCGACGCCTGGCACGGCGCGCTGGCCCCGGTGCGGTGGCTCACGGGCCTCCGTCCCCGGCCCAGCGAGACCCACGACGAGTTCGCCCGCCGGGCCCACCGTTCCCTCGGCGACCGCGGCGACGACCTCGTGCAGCTGGCCGCCCTCGCCACCGCGGCGGCCTGGGACCCCGCCGGTGCGGTGGAGGACGCAGCGCCCCGGGCCGAGGAGCTCCGGGCCTCGATCGCCGCCGAGGCGGCCCGTCACGACAGCCGGCTCACCCGGGCCCGCCGGCGCCTCAGCTGGCGCGAAGCCTTCGACCGGCCCCGACCCCAGCCCGCCTGAACCGCTGGCGGGTCAGGCCTCGTCGGTGGGGCGACCTTCGGCGTCGGTGTCGCGCCGCACCCGGCCCTTGAAGCGCTCGCCGGTGGTGCCGAGGTAGTCGCGGAGGCCGCCGGTGCGGAACGAGCGGCCGAGCTGCTCCATGCCGGCCCGGCCCATCTTGCGGAGGCTGCGCTCGAACCAGAGGGCGGCGGCCAACATCACCACGAACCCGGCGAAGGACACGAGGAACGAGGTGTTGGTGGCCAGCGCCACCACGAGCACGACCACGCCGACGGCGAACAGCGCGCCCGCCCACTTCATCTGGCGGAGGCAGTGCGTGTAGATCGAGTGGTTGCCGATCTCGCCGGCCAGATGGGGATCGTTCGCGTAGAACTGCGTCTCGATCTCCTGGAGGATGCGTTGCTCGTCCTCGGAAAGCGGCACCACGACACCCCTTGCACGGTCCCCGGGGGTCACCCGGCTCCGGTCCAGTGTCGCACAGTGGCCAGCGAGCGACAACGCGGTCGGGCCACCCAGGTGGGGGCTTCGCCGCCGCCTCCGGGGCTCAGCGCGGGCGGCCCGGCGGCGGGGCCGCCGGCGGGCCCCCGTCCCGGTCGGGGCCCCACTGCTGGGCGCCCCGGCGGGCCACGCGGAGGCCGTCGGGCCCGGCCAGGCTGGCGGGGCCCACCGCTCGGGGGCCGAACCGGGCCCGGATGGCGTCCACCGCCGCCTCCGCCGCCGACCACTCGGGCGGCGGGCCGGACCCGAGGTCGTCGAGGCTGAGCTGCTCGAACGCCCCCTCGCCGAGCTGGCTGACGCTGAGGCCCAGGAGCCGGACCCCGGGCGAGACGTCGACCGCGTCGAGGAGCCGACGCCCGACCAGCGCGAGCTCGTGGGCCGAGCTGGTGGGCGCCGCCAGGGTGGTGGACCGGGTGATGGTCCGGAAGTCGCCGAAGCGGACCTTGACGGTGACGGTGCGGCCCGCCGTACCGGCGGCGCGCAGGCGGGTGGCCACCGCGTCGGCTTGGCGCAGCAGCTCCACCTGGAGGGTCTCGGCGCGGTGGTGGTCGCGCGGGAAGGTCTCCTCGTGGCCCACCGACTTGGCGGCCTGGTCCGCCACCACCGGCCGGGGGTCCACCGCGTGGGCGAGGGCGTGCAGGTGGTGGCCGGACGACCGCCCCACGGTGGCCGCCACCGTGTCGAGCGGGAGGTCGGCCAGGTCGCCGACGGTCCGCACCCCGATCCGCTCCAGCTTGGCCAGGGTCACCGGCCCGACGCCCCAGAGGGCCTGCACCGGCAGCGGGTGGAGGAAGGCCAGCTCGTGGGCCGGGTCGACCACCACCACGCCGCGCCCGGGTCGGATCCCGGTGGGCGTGGCCTTGGCCTTGCCGGCCTCGGACGCCAGCTTGGCGAGGAACTTCACCCGCGCCACGCCCACCGTGCAGGTGAGGCCCTCCTGCTCGAGCACCTGCTCCCGCAGGCGCGCCGCGATGGCGGGCGCCGGACCGTGGAGCCGCCGGGAGCCCGACACGTCGAGAAAGGCCTCGTCGAGCGAGATCGGCTCCACGTGGGGGGTCATGGCGCGGAAGAGCGCCATCACCCGCTCGCTGACCTCCCCGTAGTGGGCGTGGTCGCCGGGCAGGAAGACGGCGTGGGGGCAGAGCCGGCGGGCCCGGGCCGCGGGCATGGCCGACGAGATGCCGTAGCGGCGGGCCTCGTAGGAGGCGGCGGCCACCACGCCCCGCTCCCCCGTGCCCCCGACCACCACCGGCTGCCCGCGCAGCTCGGGGTGGCGCAGCAGCTCCACGTTGGCGAAGAAGGCGTCCATGTCGACGTGCAGGATCGCCGGCGCGTCGGGCACGGGGCGCTCGCTCACGTGACGGCGGAGACCCGGAGCGTCGCCGGGTCGGTGCCCTCCACCCGGTACCGGAACGAGCGGCTCCCGTCCCACCGCTCGCCGAGCCAGGCCCCGAAGGGCTCGCGCACCCACGGGGCCGCCCCGGCCAGGTGACCGGCGCACGACGCGGCCGCCACGTAGGTGGCGTCGACCACGATGCCATCGGGGTCGGCCACTACCACCTCGCCGGCCACCTCGACCGCCTGGTGGACCTCCACCCGGAGGTGCCAACCGAGGTCGGGCGCCTCGGCCTCGATGCGGTAGATCGGCCCCGCCCAGGAGGTGACGACGAGGCCGGTCTCCTCGGCCACCTCGCGGGTGAGCCCCTCGAGGACCGACTCGCCCTCGTCGATGACCCCGCCGGGCGGTGACCAGTCGAGGCGCCCGTCCCGGCGGCGGTTCTGCACGAGGAGCAGCCCGAGGGGCCCCTCGATCACCGCGCCGGCCACCAGCCACTCCCTCATGGCCCCCACTCTGCCAGCGATCGGGTCAGCGGCGTCGACGCCGGAGGCGCTCGACGCGATCGCGCACGCCCCACCGGGTGACCAGCACCAGGGCCTCGGACACGATGTTCGGTGACATCTTCGAGACGCCCCGGATGCGGTCCCGGAAGGTGATCGGCACCTCCACGATGGTGCCGCCGGCCTTGGCCACGGCGTAGGCCATCTCGATCTGGAAGCCGTAGCCGTCGGCGCCCACCCGGTCGAGCCCGATCTCCTCGAGGATCGATCGCCGGTAGGCCCGGAACCCCGCCGTGGCGTCCCGCACCGGGAGCTGGAGCATGAGGGCGATGTAGCGGTTGCCCCACTGGGAGAGGAGCCGCCGGTTGCGGGGCCAGCCCGGCACAGCGCCACCGGGCACGTACCGGGAGCCGATGGCCAGGTCGGCGCCGCCCTCGCGCACCGTGGCGATCAGGACGGGGAGGACCTCGGGGTCGTGGGAGAGGTCGGCGTCCATCTCGATGAGGATGTCGTGGTCGCGGGCCAGGCCCCAGGCGAAGCCGGCGCGGTAGGCCGGGCCCAGGCCGGACTTCTCCGTCCGTCGCATCACGTCGATGCCGCCCAGCTCCCGGGCGGTGGCCTCGGCGAGGTCGGCGGTGCCGTCGGGGCTGCCGTCGTCGACCACCAGGACGTGGGCGTCGGGCACGGCGGCGCGGATGCGCGCCAGCACGTCCTGGACGTTCTCGGCTTCCAGGTAGGTGGGGAGAACGACCAGCGGCGTCATCGAGCGCTCACCTTACGGGTTGGCCCCTCGGCCGCCGGTCACACCGGGCGGGGGTCGCCGGAGCGGCCCCTACCATGGCCGCCATGGTCGAGCCCCGTCCCGTGGAATCCGCGCTGCCGTCCACCGCCGCCCGTGCGCTGGCCCTGGCCGCGATCGTGCTGGCCGGGGTCTGCGGGGGGTTGATCGGGTGGAAGGTGACCACCCTGCAGGTCGACGACCCCGGTGCCCTCGCCGGCCTCGGCGGCCTGGTGGGCGCGGTGCTCGGCGCCGGCGGCGTGGGCATCGTGGCCGTGCTCGTGCTCCGGGCCATGAGCGAGTGGGACACCATCCAGGAGACCGGGGACCCCACCGCGGCCCGGCGGCGTCGGTCGTGACCGTCGCCCCCGCCCGGGCCGAGCTGCCCGCCGACCCGGCCGCGCTGCTGGCGCTGGCCCGGCCGATCGCCGAGGAGGTGGCGGCCCACCTGGCCACCAGCCTCGAGGGCGACGGTCCCGCGGTCACCACCAAGTCGTCGCCCACCGACCTGGTGACCGAGCTCGACACCTGGGCCGAGCGGCGCATCACCGAACGGCTGCTGGCCGCCCGGCCCCACGACGGCCTGGTGGGCGAGGAGGGCGCCTCGATCACGGGCACCAGCGGCGTCACCTGGTCGATCGACCCCATCGACGGCACCGTCAACTTCGTGCACGGCATCCCCGGCTTCTGCGTGTCGATCGCCGCCCAGGTCGAGGGGCGGTCGGTGGCCGCGGTGGTGGCCTCGCCCCTGCACCACGACGTGTTCACCGCCTCGCTCGGCGACGGCGCCGCCCGCAACGACCGGCCCATCCGCTGCGCCACGCCCCGCGGCCTGGCCCTCGCCGTGGTGGGCACCGGCTTCGGGTACGACCCCGCCCGGCGGGGTCGCCAGGCCCGGGTCCTCACCACCGTGCTGCCCCGCATCGCCGACATCCGCCGGGGCGGGTCGGCGGCGATCGACCTCTGCTCGGTCGCCTGCGGCCGCCTCGACGCCTACTGGGAGGTCGGGCTGAACCCGTGGGACCACGCGGCAGGTGGCCTCGTCGCCACCGAGGCCGGCGCCCGGTGCGGCGGGCTCGACGGCGGGCCGGCCTCGGACCGCTTCGTCCTGGCCGCGCCCGACGCCATCTGGGACGACCTCGCCGCCCTCCTCACCTCCGCCGACGCCGCCGCCGTCTGACGCCACCAGCCGTCTCCCAGCCGTCTCCTCCGGCCCATGGCCGTCGGATGCGGGCGCCGCTCCCCTACAGTCGGCCTGGTGGGAACCAGGATCCTGAGCGTCGAAGACGATGAGCGCATCCGTACCGCCGTGCGGTTGGCGCTCGAGGACGAGGGCTGGACGGTCGACGAGGCGGAGAACGGCGAGGAGGCCCTCGCCCGCTTCGCGCAGCGCCCCACCGACGTGGTCCTGATCGACATCATGCTGCCCGACATCGACGGCTTCGAGGTCTGCCGGGCCATCCGCCGCACCTCCGACGTGCCGATCGTGATGGTCACCGCCCGCGACGACACCCCCGACGTGGTGGCCGGCCTGGAGGCCGGCGCCGACGACTACCTCACCAAGCCGTTCGCCCCCAAGGAGCTGTCGGCGCGCATCCGGGCCCTCCTGCGCCGGACCCGCGCCTCGGACCCGGCCAGCCCCCACCTCCGCTTCGGCGACCTCGAGGTGATCCCCGACGAGGGCGTCGTCCGCCGCAACGGCGTGGAGGCCCACCTCACCAAGACCGAGTTCAAGCTGCTCGTGGAGCTGGCCTCCAGCCCGGGCAAGGTGCTGAGCCGCGAGACCCTGCTCGACAAGGTCTGGGGCTACGACTACTTCGCCGACGGCCGCCTGGTCGACGTGCACGTGCGCCGGCTGCGCACCAAGGTCGAGAACGACCCGGCGAACCCGCGCCACGTCGTCACCGTGCGCGGCCTCGGCTACAAGCTCCAGACCTGAGCGGCCGCCCGTGACCGACCAGGCCGTCCTCGCGCCCACCGACGTGGCGCTCCGGCGCGCCTGGTGGCGGCGGGTGGCCGCCCCGCGGCTCGGCCTCCGGGCCCGCATCACCCTGGCGTTCACCCTCAGCGCCGCCCTCCTGTCCACCCTCCTCGCCGGGACCACCTGGGCCCTCACCCGCGAGAACATCGTGAACCAGCGCGAGAGCTCCGCCACCCGGCAGGCCCAGCGCAACGCCACCATCATCAACGGCCAGCTCAGCGGCGGGACGATCGACGACGACGACCTCCGCGACATCCTCGGCTCGCTGGAGAGCGACAGCCCCTCGCGCTCGCTGGTGCGCGACGGCCAGGGCACGTGGACCAACCAGACCACCGCGTTCGACGAGGGAGCGGTGCCGTCCGTGTTGCTCCGCGAGGTGGAGGCCGGCGAGGCCCGCCGCATGCGCGTCGCCCTCGACGGGTCCCCGGAGCTGGTGATCGGGCTCCCCATGAACGACGGGGCCCTGTACTTCGAGTTCGCCTCGCTGGCGGAGACCCAGTCCGCGCTCGAGTCGCTGTCCGCCTCGCTGTTCGGCGCCACCCTCGTCACCACCCTCGCCGGCGGCGCGCTCGGCTGGTGGGCGAGCCGGCGCACCCTCCGCCCGCTCGCCGACGTGTCCGTCGCCGCCGAGGCCATCGCCGGCGGCCGCCTCGACACGCGCCTCGGCGCCATCGACGACCCCGACCTCGGGGTCCTGGTGACGTCGTTCAACCACATGGCCCAGGTGCTCGAGGACCGCATGGACCGCGAGGGCCGGTTCGCGTCCGACGTCAGCCACGAGCTCCGGTCCCCCCTGATGACGCTGTCGGCCTCCATCGAGGTGCTCTCGTCGCGTCGGGACGAAATGCCCGACGCGTCGGCCCAGGCCGCCGTCGACCTCATGGTGGCCGACGTCGCCCGCTTCAAGCAGCTGGTGGAGGACCTCCTCGAGATCTCGCGGTTCGATGCCGGCGCGGCCCGCCTCCAGCTGTCCGAGATCCGACCGGGCGAGCTGGCCACCCAGTCCGTGGCGTGGTCGCAGAACCCCGACGTGCCCATCGAGCTCGACAGCGAGCTGGCCGGCGTCCTCATCCGCGCCGACAAGCGCCGGCTCGTGCGCGTGATCGCCAACCTGCTCGACAACGCCCGCAAGTACGGCGGCGGGGCCACCCGCCTCGAGCTGCGGCGCCTGCCGGCCGCCCTGCTGATCGCGGTGGAGGACAACGGGCCCGGCGTGCCCGTGGAGGAGCGGGAGCTCGTGTTCGACCGCTTCTCCCGCGGCGCCGGGTCCAACCGTCGGGCCGGCAGCGAGGGGGTGGGCCTCGGCCTGTCGCTCGTGTCGGAGCACGTGGCGCTCCACAAGGGCCGGGTGTGGGTGGAAGACCGCCCCGACGGCCAGGACGGCGCCCGGTTCGTGGTGGAGCTGCCGGTGGCCTGGGACGAGGTCATCGAGCCCACCGACGAGGACGTGCCGTGACCATCATCCGGCGCGTGCCGCGGGCGCCGGCTCGACGGGTCGCCACCGGCTCGATGGTGGGCCTGGTCGGGCTGGTGGGCCTCGCCCTCGCGGCGTGCGGCGTGCCCCTCGACGACGCGCCCCGGGCCATCGAGCGCACCACCACCACCCAGACCACCGTGCCCGCGCCCCCGGACGGCAGCGGGGAGTCCATGGTCGTCTACTTCTTCCGGGGCGACAGCCTCGAGGACGTGGAGGTGGCGGCCGACGACCAGCCCACCATCGACGACGCGATCAACGCGGTGCTGGCCGGGGCCGAGGAGCCGCTGGCGTCGTTCATCCCGGCCGGCACCGAGCTCCTCGGCTTCGAGCTCGACGGCACCACGGCCGTGATCGACCTCTCCGACGGCATCGAGGGCATCGGGGGCTCGCGCCAGAAGGGCGCCTTCGCCCAGCTGGTGTTCACCGCCCTCGCCTCGGGTGAGGCCACGAGCGTCCGCTTCAAGGTGGCCGGAGAGGCGGTGCCCGCGCCCACCGACAACGGCAACCTCGAGCTCGTGGTGGCCGCCGACTACGACCCGCCGCTCAACCCGAGCTGACCGCCCCGCCGCGCCTCAGCGCACGTGAGGCGGGTGGAACAGGGCGCCGTCGCGCAGCAGCTCCGGGCTGACCCGCTTCAGGTGCCCGACGGCGTCGGCCACGGGGATGCGCACGATCTCGCCGCTCTGGAGGGCCACCATCTCGCCCAGCGCCCGATCGGCCACCGCGTCCACCGCGGCGATGCCGAAGCGGGTGCCGAGGACCCGGTCGAAGGCCACGGGCGAGCCGCCGCGCTGCACGTGGCCGAGGATCGTGGTGCGGCTCTCGATGCCCGTGCGCTGGTGGATCTCCCCCGCCACCAGGTGGCCGATGCCGCCCAGGACCTGGTGCCCGTAGCTGTCCATGGGGGGCTCGCGCACCTCGATGGTGCCGGCCTTCGGCAGGGCGCCCTCGGCCACGACCACGATGGTGGCCCACTTGCCGTGCTGGTGGCGGGCCACGATGCGGGCCGCCACGTCCTCGAGGTCGAAGGGCTCCTCGGGCACCAGGGTGAAGGTGGCCCCGCCGGCGAGCCCGGCCCACAGCGCGATGTGGCCGACGTGACGGCCCATCACCTCGACCACCAGCACCCGGTCGTGGCTCTCCGCGGTGGTGTGCAGCCGGTCGATGGCGTCGGTGCAGATCTGCACGGCCGTCTGGAAGCCGAACGTCATCTCGGTGCCGGCGATGTCGTTGTCGATCGTCTTGGGCACGCCCACCACCGGGATGCCGTCGCGGTTGAGGTCGTTGGTGACGCCCATCGTCCCCTCGCCGCCGATGGCGATGATGGCGTCGAGCCCGTGGCGGGCGATGGCCTCGCCCACCTGCTCGGCGCCGTCGGGCCGGCTGTAGGGCTGGTCGCGGGAGGTGCCGAGGATGGTGCCGCCCCGCGGCAGGATGCCCCGGCAGCGCCCCACGGTGAGCGGTTCCCACCGGTCCTCCAGGACGCCACGCCAGCCGTCGTGGAACCCGATCATCTCGCCGCCCCGGTCGACCTCGACGGCTCGCACCGCGGCCCGGATGACCGCGTTGAGCCCGGGGCAGTCGCCCCCGCCGGTGAGGATCCCAACTCGCATGCCTGCTCCTCCGACGACCGGGTGGTGGGTTGGGTCGCCGACCGCCGCATCGTACCGACCCACCTCGGTAGCCTCGCCCGCCATGGCCATCGTCATCGCCCTCGACGCCGGTACCACCGGGGTCCGCGCCTTCGCCGTCGACGAGGCCGGCCATCCCGTGGGCTACCGCTACCGCGAGTTCACCCAGCACTTCCCCCGCCCGGGGTGGGTGGAGCACGACCCCAACGAGATCTGGGGAGCGGTGGTCGGCACCACCGCCGAGCTGATCGCCCAGCTGCACCAGCCGGTGGCGGCCATCGGCATCACGGACCAGCGCGAGACGGTGGTGGCGTGGGACCGCCGCACCGGCGAGCCGCTCCACCGGGCCATCGTCTGGCAGGACCGCCGCACCGCGGCGCGCTGCGACGCCCTCGCCGAGGCGGGCCACCTGCCGCTGGTGCGCCGCACCACCGGGCTGGTGCTCGACCCGTACTTCTCGGGGTCCAAGTACGAGTGGCTCCTCACCCAGGGGGGCGTGGCGGCCGGTCCCGACCTCGCCCTGGGCACGATCGATGCCTGGCTCCTGTGGAAGCTCACCGGTGGCGAGGTCCACGCCACCGAGCCGTCCAACGCCAGCCGCACCATGCTGCTCGACATCGCGGGCCTCGCCTGGTCCGAGGAGCTCTGCGACCTCTTCGGGGTGCCGGTGGCCGCGCTCCCGGAGGTGCGCCCGTCGAGCGGCCGCTTCGGCGTCACCTCGGGGTCGTCCGGCCTCCCGCCCGGCATCCCCATCTCGGGCATCGCCGGCGACCAGCAGGCGGCGCTCTTCGGCCAGGGGTGCTTCGAGCCCGGCGCCACCAAGAACACCTACGGCACCGGCTCGTTCGTGCTCATGAACGTCGGCACCACCTGCCCGGAGCCGGTGGAGGGCCTGCTCACCACCGTGGCGTGGTCCATCCCCGACGGCCAGGGAGGCACCCGCACCGACTACGCGCTCGAAGGCGCCATCTTCTCCACCGGCTCGGCCATCCAGTGGCTGCGCGACGGCCTCCGCATCATCGACGAGGCCGAGGAGGCGGGCCCGCTCGCCGCGTCGGTGGCCGACACCGGCGACGTCTTCTTCGTGCCCGCCTTCACCGGCCTGGGGAGCCCGTGGTGGGACCCCTACGCCCGGGGCGCCCTCGTGGGCGTCACGCGCGGCACCACCCGGGCCCACGTGGCCCGCGCCGTGGTGGAGAGCATGGCGCTGCAGACCCGAGACGTCGTCGACGCCATGGTCGCCCACTCCGGGCACCCGGTGGCCGACCTGCGGGCCGACGGCGGCGCGTCGGTCATGGACCTCCTGCTCCAGCTCCAGGCCGACCAGCTGCAGGTGCCGGTCCGGCGACCTCGGGTGCAGGAGACCACGGCGCTCGGCGCGGCCTACCTCGCCGGCCTGGCCGAGGGGGTGTGGGGCTCCACCGACGACATCACCGCCAACTGGGCGCTCGATGCCGAGTTCACGCCCGCGGTCGACCGGCCCACGGTCGACCGCCACCACCGGCGGTGGCTCCAAGCGGTGGCCCACAGCCGCGGCTGGGCGGCCGACGGGCCCGACGCCTGAGGCACCGCTCAGGGCGCCGGCAGCTCCAGCCAGCGGGCCGCCACGATGCGGGCGAGGGCGTCGAGCTGGCGGCGCTCCCGCTCGCGCCAGGCGATGCGGTCGCGGCCGGCCACGATGGCCAGGCCCACCGCGGTGAGCGGCGTCCAGATGACGTCGCTCGAGCCGGCGTCGGCCCCGCCGAGCTCGGCGGCCGTGCTGGCGCCGTGCACGAACGCGGCCAGCCAGTCCTGGCTCGGGGCCCGGTCGCCGGCCACCAGCGTGGTGCCGGCGTCGAGGTCGACCACGGCCACCCAGGTGGCCGACAGCGACCGCGGGGCCTGGTCGCGGCACACGGCGAGGATCCCGGTGCGCTCGGTGGCCTCCACCAGCAGCGCCGCCGTCTCCAGGGTGGCCCGGCGCGGGTCGTGGCCCTCGGGGCCGGCGGAGCGGACCTCCTCCACCTGCACGCCGTCGACCTGGCGCACCTCGTTGACCAGGAGGTCCACCAGGGTGGCGTCGGGCAGCTGGACCACGAGCTCGTCGACCGCCTGGCCGGCGCCCGTCTCCAGGATCTCGATGCCGACCACGTCGCCCTTCACCGCGCCGATCCGGCTGGCGACGGCACCCAGCGCACCGGGGCGGTCGGGCAGCCAGACCCGCAGCACGTAGCTCTCCATGCGGCCGACCCTAGGCGCCGGGTGTGAACGCATCGTTTCCCTCCGACGCGGCGCCCGTAGTTGACCGTTCGGTCAAGTACCTCGTACCGTCCGGCAGGATGGACCGTCGGCTGACCCAACGAGGCGAGGAACGCCGACGCCAGCTCCTGGCCTACGCCGCGGCCCGCTTCGCCGACAACGGCTACCACCCCACGTCGGTGGCCGAGATCGTGGAGGGCCTCGGCGTCGGCAAGGGCGTCTTCTACTGGTACTTCGACTCCAAGGAAGAGCTCCTGCGGGCCATCCTGGCCGAGGGCCAGCTGGACCTGCGTCGCCGGCAGCGGGCGGCCATCGTCGATGCCACCTCACCCATGGAGCGCATCGAACGGGGCATCCGCGCCTCGATCGAGTGGTCGCTCGAGGAGCGGGTCTTCTTCCGCCTCTTCCAGTTCGCCGCCACCGACGACCGCTTCGCCGAGAGCCTCCGCAAGGGCGAGCAGGTGGCCGTGCGCGACGCCGCCACCCACGTGCGCGAGGCCATGGAGGCCGGCCAGATCGCCGACGGCGACCCCGAGCTGCTGGCCCACGCCATGCTCGGCGTGAGCACCCACTTCGTGCAGCTCGCCCACCGCGGCCTGCTCCAGGCCACCGACGAGGTCGTGGACACCGCCGTCACCTTCTGCCTCTACGGCGTCCTCGGCGCCCGCTGAGGCCCCCCAGCGCCCCAGCCACCCCCCACCCGGGCCCGGGCCTCGACGCCACGCGCTCAGGCCAGCTTGGGCAGGGCCTTGCGCAGGCCGCGGATGGCCTGGTGGATGCGCTGCTCGTTCTCGATCAGGGCGAACCGCACGTGGCCGTCGCCGCCGGGGCCGAACCCCACGCCGGGCGACGTGGCCACCTGGGCCTCGCGCACGAGCATCGACGCGAACTCGATCGAGCCGAGCTCGCGGTAGGGCTCGGGGATCGGGGCCCAGGCGAACATGGTGCCCTTCGGCGGTTCGAGCTCCCAGCCGATCCGGTTCAGCCCGTCGCACAGCGCGTCGCGCCGGGCCTGGTAGATCGCCTGGACCTCCTTGGGGTGGCCCGGGTCCTCGTTCAAGGTGACGGTGGCGGCGATCTGGATGGGCTGGAAGGTGCCGTAGTCGAGGTAGCTCTTGAGCTTCGCCAGGGCCTGGACCACCTCGGCGTTGCCGACCAGGTAGGCCACGCGCCAGCCGGCCATGGAGAACGACTTGGTCATGGAGTACAGCTCCACGGCGCACTCCTTGGCCCCGACGGCCTGCAGGATGCTCGGCGGCTCGTACCCGTCGAAGCCCAGCTCGGCGTAGGCGTTGTCGTGCACCACGATGACGCCCTTCTCCCGGGCGAAGTCGACCACCCGCTGGAAGAACTCCACGTCGACGCACGCCGTGGTGGGGTTGTGGGGGAACGACAGCACGATCACCCGGGGCTTGGGCCACGAGTAGTCGTAGGCCTCCTGGATGTTCTCGAAGAAGTCGGTGTCGGTGCTGATGGGGATCTCGCGGACGTCGGCGCCCGCCAGGTGGGGGCCCCAGATGTGGATGGGGTACGACGGCGACGGCACCAGGGCGGCGTCGCCCGGCTGGAGCAGCACCCACATGAGGTGGCTGAAGCCCTCCTTGGCCCCGATGGTGGAGATCACCTCGCGCTCGGGGTCGAGCGCCACGCCGAAGCGGCGGAGGTAGAGGTCGGCCACCGCCTCGCGCAGCTTGGGGATGCCGCGACTGGAGCTGTAGCGGTGGTTCCGGTTGTTGCGCGCCGCCTCGGCCAGCTTCTCCACCGCCACCTCGGGCGAGGGCAGGTCGGGGTTGCCGAAGCCCAGGTCGACCACGTCGATGCCGTCGCGCCGGGCCTCCACCTTGAGCCCGTCGATGATCGTGAACACGTAGGGCGGCAGGTTGGTGATCCGACGGAACTCCATGAAGGCGACGTTACGCGCTCCGCGGCGCGTGCCCGGGCCGAGCACCAGACCCGTGTGCCGGCCCCTGCGGGCCATCTGCCAGGCTGGTCCCATGGCCGCGCACGTCGAGTTCGTCCCGGTGGTCGTCGAGATCCCCCGGGGCAGCCGCAACAAGTACGAGATCGATCACGAGAGCGGTGAGATCTGGCTGGACCGCCGGCTGTTCTCGGCCACCGTGTACCCCGCCGACTACGGCTACATCGACCACACGCTCGGCGAGGACGGCGATCCGCTCGACGCCCTGGTGATCATGGAGGAGCCGACCTTCCCCGGCTGCCGCGTCCGGGCCCGCCCCGTGGGCGTGTTCTGGATGGAGGACGACGCAGGGCCCGACGCCAAGATCATCTGCGTCCCCCAGGGCGACCCCCGTTGGGACCACGTGCAGGACATCGACCAGCTGCCCGCCCACCTCACCGACGAGATCGGGCACTTCTTCGAGGTCTACAAGCAGCTGGAACCCGGGAAGTTCGCCAACACCCGCGGCTTCGAGGGCCGCGACAAGGCCGAGCAGGAGATCGCCGACTCCCTCGTCCGCGCCAAGGGCACCAGCTTCGAGTGACCTGAGGCCGCCCGGTCGCCTCCTCCGCCCACACGGTCGACCTCCTCGGCGAGCGCCTCGGACACCCCGACCCCACCGTCCTCTCCGCTCCAGCAGCCTCCTCCGTCGGCTGCGGGCCGCTCGGGCCACGGGCTCGCGAGCTCGCCCTCTCGAACCCGGGAAGTTCGCCAACACCCGCGGCTTCGAGGGCCGCGACAAGGCCGAGCAGGAGATCGCCGACTCCCTCGTCCGCGCCAAGGGCACCAGCTTCGAGTGACCTGAGGCCGCCCGGTCGGCGGCCCCAGCGGTCCGTCAGGTGCGGGCGGCGGCGAGGAGGGCGGCGCCCCAGGCGCCGGCCTGCTCGCCCAGCTCGGCCACCACGATCGGCACCGGGTCGCGGTGGTGGGTGCCGAGCACCACCTCGCCGTAGGCGGCCCGGACCGGCCCGAGCAGGAGCTCGCCGGCCTCGGCCAGGCCGCCGCCCAGCACCACCACCTCGCTGTCGAGCACGTTCACCAGGTTGGCGATGCCGAGCGCCACCCACCAGGCGAAGCGGTCGATCACCGCCAGGGCCTCGGCGTCCCCCGCCGCCGCGGCCGCCGTGACGTGCTCGCCGCGGACCGCCTCCGGGTCCCCGCCGGCGAGCGCCACCAGCTGGTGGGCTTTCCCGGCCGACGCCGCCTCCCTCGCCAACCACCCGAGCCCCGAACCGGACGCGTACCGCTCCCAGCACCCGCGTCGACCGCAGGGGCACCGCGGGCCCGTCGGGTCGACGACCATGTGGCCCGGCTCCCCGGCGAAGCCGTTGGCCCCGCGGAGGACCTCGCCCTTGACGGTGATCCCCGCGCCGATGCCGGTGCCGAGGGTGATCGTGATCGAGTGGTTCGCCCCCCGGGCGGCGCCGCGCTCGTGCTCGGCCCAGGCCGCGCAGGTGGCGTCGTTGTCGACCACCACGGGGCGGCCGAGCCGTGCCGACAGGATCGAGGCGAAGGGCAGGTCGAGCACGCCGGGGACGTTCGGGCCGTAGCGCAGCGTGCCGGACCGGTCGACCAGCCCGGGCGCGCCCAGCCCGTAGGCGGCCACCGAGCCGTGGCCGGCCGCCTGCACCCGGTGGTCCAGCTCGACGCCGAGGGCCACGATCGCCTCGACCACCGCCTCGGCACCGACGGGCGTCGGCACCTTCTCCACCACGATCGGGCCACCGTCGGACGGGTCCACCACCAGCCCGAGCAGCTTGGTGCCGCCCAGATCGAACCCGCAGACGAGATCGGTCACGTCAGGCCGCGTCGACGATGCCGACGACATCGGGGCCCTGGTCCGCCGCCCACGACGCCACCGCTTGCCGATCGCTCACCACGATCACCTGGACCGCGCCGGCGAGCTGGGCGACGCGGTCGAGCACGGCGACGACCTCGTGGTCCCCGAGGTCGGGGAACGGATCGTCGAGGACCAGCGGCAGGGACCCGCCGAGCCCCACGGACCGGAGCTCGGCCAACCGGGCCAGCAGCCACCACTCGATGTCGTCCACCAGGCGGTCGCGGTCCACCGCTGCTGCCACCTCCTGGGCGGCGCCGAGTGAGCGCCGCGCCGCGTCGAGCTCCACCTCGGTGGCGGCCAGCCCGGCCGCGATGGTCTGCTCGGTGACGGCCACCTCGCGCACCACGCCCTCGGCGACGGCCAACCACTGCCGACCCTTGCGCACGAGCGGTTCGGCGCCGGTGGTCCCCTGGGTGGCGGTGATCGCCTCACCGACCTGGTGCTCGCGGCTGCGGGCGTCGGCCAGGGCGGCTTCGGCCGCGGCGACGCCGGCCGCAGCCATCGACACGCGGTGCTCGGCGCCCGCGCCCAGCTCGTCCTGGGCGGCCGCCACCGCGTCGGCGGCCTGGGCCTCGGCCTGCACGGCCTCGTCGAGGGCCGCCTGGCGCGCGGCCACCCGGGCCGCGGCGGCCTCGTGGTCGGCCAGGTCGGACCGGGCCTCCGAGAGGGCGGCGCGAGCCGACTCCACCTCGGCCCACCGGGCCTCGCGCAGGGTCCGCGCCGCGGTGGGGTCGAGCCCGTCGTCGCTCGTGGGGACCGGCTCGGCCAGCGCCGGCAGCGGGAGGTGGTCGGGCACCTCGGTCTCGCCCCGCCCCCGGGCGGCGCGGAGGTCGTCGACGGCCACGTCGAGCGCGGCGATGGCCTTGGCCACGTCGGTGCGCTGCGCCTCCGCCGAGCGCTCCTCGGCCAGGAACGAGCGGGCCAGGAGGACGAGGTCCTCCCGCTCGTGCGGGCCCGGGCCCACGTCGATCCCCACCCGGGTGAGGTGGGTGGCCAGCACGTCGAGCGCCTCGTGGTCCGCCGGGACGGGCTCGCGCAGGCCGCGGAGCTCGTCCTCGGCCTCGGGGCCCGTGGGCTCGTGGCCGAGGAGGTCGGCGACGCGGGGCGAGACGGCGTCGCGACGCTGGAGCAGCTCGATGCGCCGGCGGACCCGGTCGCCGGCGCCCGGCAGGACGAGGAGGCGCTCCTCGGCGGCGACCAGGGCGAGCCGGGCCTCGTCGAGCCCGGAGCGGTCGGCCGACGTCACGCCCCGGTCGGAGACGCTCACCATGAAGTCGGCGTAGGTGGCGAAGCCGAGGCGCTCCAGCACCCGGTGCTCGTCGGTGCGCAGCTCGCCGAGGCGGCGCCGGGCCCGGGCCCCGCCGAAGCGACCCTCGGCCCGGTCCTCCGCCTCCAGGACGGCGGTGTGGGCGGCCTCGACCTTGCTGATCTGCTCGGGGGTGAGCACCGGCTGGTTGAGCTCGGCCTCGATCACGACGACGGCCTGCCGGGCGGCCGCCACGTCGGCCTCGGCGGCCCGCTCGTCGTCGGACACACCGGCCTCGAGCGCATCGATCTGCTGGTGGAGGTCCCGCCAGGTGTCGGCCAGGGCCAGGGCGGCGACCAGCGGCGGGGCGTCCGACGACGCCCCGAGCACCTCGTCGAGGGCCGCGGCCACCGACTCGCTCCCGCCGTCGCCCAGGGCGACCTCGAGGCGGGCGAGCTCCACCCGCCGGCGCTCGAGATCGGCCAGGCGCCGGTTCAGCGGCGAGCCGTCGGCCTCGGGGTCGGCCACCGCAGCGGCCTGCTCCGCGGCGTCGAGGCGCGCCTCGGCGCTCGCCGCCACGGCTGCGGGGTCGTCGTCACGGCCACCCACCGATCGGGCCTCCTCGAGCGACGCGGCGGCCTGCGTGGCCTCGGCCATGGCGACGCGCCGGCGGTTCTGGGCGACGTCGAGCTGCGTCCGGAGGCGGCTCCGCTCGGCGATCGCCTCCTCGCGCTCGTCGACCGCCCGGGTGAGGGCGGCCTCCTGTCGGGCTCGCTCGTCGCGGACGGCCTGCAGCTCGAGCTCCAGGCGGGCGCGCGCCACCGCCGCGTCGGCCATGGCCTGGCCGGCGGGGCCCTCCCCACGGAGGAGCTCGTCGAGCGCCTCGGCCGCGGCGTCTCGCTGCTCCACCGCGGCAGCGAGGGCACCGCGCTGCTCGTCGAGCCGGCCGGCCAGTTCGTCGCGCCGGCGGACCGCGTCGTGCACGGCGCGAGCGGCGTCGACCGAGGCGGCATCGAACCCGGGGAGGTCCGCGGCACCCACCACGGCGGCCGCGGGACGGTCGAGGCCGAGGAGGGCCAGCGACGCGGCGTCGAGGTCGAAGCGGATGCCGTGGGCCTCCACCTCGCCGGTGGCGTCGACGTCACCGCCACCGCCCAGCTGCCCGAGCACCGAGACCAGCCACGACCGCCGAGCCGGGTCGGCGTCTCGCACCAGCGTGATGCGCGGGTGGAGCTCGAGGGGCGCGCGGGACGAGGCGGTGTCACCCAGCAGCCGGACCTTCATCGCAACCTCGCTTGCTCACGCGCCGGACGATCGGAGGCGATCGGTGGGAGCGGGACGGTACCCGATGCTCGCGCACCGAGGCCCGTCGGGGACGCGGGGTCTCGCGAACACCCTCCGTGCCGGAGACCCGGATCAGGAGATGGGGATGCGCTGCACCGGTGGATCGTCGTCACCGTCTGCGGCGGGCTGCCGGCCGCCGGCCCCCCGGCGGTGGGCGTCGCCCGGGCCGCTCCGGGTCGCCCGGGCCGCCAGGTCGCCCACCGACGCCAGCACGTCGGCCAGGCTGCCGACCGCTCGGGGGTCCTCGACCAGCTCCTCGGCCACGTCGAGCAGGGCGCGGGACGCGGCGATCACCTCTCGGGCGGCGCGCTGGAGGTGGTCGATCCCGGCCTGCACCCGCGGATCGTCGAGCCCGGGGCCGATCCGCTGTTCGCGGTCGCCGTCCCGGCGGCCGTCCTGGTCGCCGTCCCGATCGTCCTGGTCGTGGTCGTCCACGTCGTCGTGATCGTCCAGGCCGTCGTGGTCGTCCAGGTGGCCGTGGCGCCCCGGGCCCTCGGGCCCCGTCACCGGGCCGCCCGACGCCGACCGGCGCCGGCGCGGGCGCGGGCGCCGTCCCGCTCGGCCTCTCCGGCGAAGGTGACCCGCAGCCGTCCGTCTCGCAGCGAGGCGGCGCCGACCGGCCGGCGTCGCAGCGAGTCGGGCAGCAGCAACGACCGGCGGTGGCCGCCCACCCGGATGAGCAGCTCGTCGTCGCGCCGGCCCAGCTCGAGGTCGTCCTTGTCGGCGAACGGCAGCTCGAGGACCAGCTCGTAGCCGGTGCCCTTGCGCACCACCTGCAGGGGCTCACCGGGGTGCAGCACCGCCGCCGGATCGAGGTCGGCGTAGAGCACCTCGCCGAAGGCCCGCAGCGCGTCGACGCCGACCAGCTCGTCGGAGGCCAGCTCCGCCCGCAGGATCGGGAGCGGGGCGAACCCCTCCTCGATCGCGGTGAGGTGCTCGGTGTGGCGCGCCTTCCAGTCGGCGAACCACGGGTCGGTGATCGCCTCGGGGAGCAGGCGGTTGGCCACCACCGCGTCGACCCGGTAGCCGAACAGCGAGAGGTAGGTGTGGGTGCGGCGGGCCTCGGCCACCACCAGGCGCTCCGGGTTGACCACCAGGCGGACGCTGGTCCGGGCCGTGTCGCAGAGCAGCTCGCGCACGCCGTCGAGGCGGTCGTAGAAGGCGGCGGCCGAGCCGAACACGTCGTCGCCCGGCACCGGGAGCCCGGCCACCCGTCCGAGCAGCGGCGACACCACCTTGTTGACCTTGCGGCTCATCGGGAACACGCGGTCCATGTACCAGCGGAGGATCTCCGGCAGCGACAGGAGGCGCAGCGTCTCCGCGGTGGGCGCGCAGTCGACCACCACCACGTCCCACTCGCCGCTGTCGGCGTAGTCCTTGATGTCGCCGAGGGCGAAGATCTCGTCCAGCCCGGGGATCACCGCCAGCTCCTCGGCCTCGATGGCGGCCACGCCGGCCCACTCGAACACCTGGAGCAGCCAGGCCTGGATCTCCACCCAGGTGTCCTCCATGCGGGCCTGGGTGTCGAGCTGCTGGCCCCAGAGCCCGGGCGAGATCTCCACGGCGTGGTCGCCGAGGGGCAGGGCGTAGGCGTCGGCCAGCGAGTGCGCCGGGTCGGTGCTCAACACGATGGTCCGCAGGCCGGCGTCGGCGCACCGCAGGGCGGTGGCCGCCGCGGTGGTGGTCTTGCCGACCCCGCCCTTGCCGGTGAAGAGGAGGACCCTCACGAGGCGAGGGATTCGGCCCTGGCCTTCAGGTCGACGAGCGCGGCGTGCATGATCCGGCCCTGGGCCCGGCGCTTCACGAACCCGGGCAGGGGCAGGACCAGCTCGGCCTCGAGCACGTAGGTGACGTCGGTGCCTCCCCCGCCGTCGGCGGCGGGCTGCAGCTCGTAGTGCCCGTCGAGCTTGCGGGTGAGGTCGCCCTCGGTGTGGGTCCACGCCACCCGGGCCGGGTCGCTGTAGTCGTAGGCGAGGGTGTAGGCGGTGGACCGCCCCATGCCGGCGGCCCGGTACCGCACCGAGGTGGCCCGCCCCTCGTCGTCGGTCTCGAGCACCTCGATCGCCTTGAGGTCCTCGGCCCACTGGGGGTAGGCGGGGAAATCGAGCAGCACGCCCCGCACGACCTCGGGGTCGGCAGCGATCGTGGTGTGCTCCGTCACGCGGTCGGCCATGCCGGCCATCATGGCGCAATCGGCCGACCCAGGCGGTCCTCCGGCGGCCGGGGCGGGAACACGCCGTGTCGGGCGCCCCACACCGTGATCAACCCGATGCCCCACACCGGGGCCATCACGCCGAAGGGCGGGGCCACCGTGGCGACGCTGGCCGCGGCCACCGCGATCTGCGCGAACCACAGCCCGAGGAGCACCCGGCGCACCGAGCGGGGTGCCGAGCCGGTGAGGTACACCACCCCGGCGATGTCGACGTCGTCGACCCGGCTGCGCGCCGCGGCCCGCAGGAAGCCCACCGTGAAGGCCACGCAGCCGCCGACGAAGAGCACGCTGGACACCACCAGGTTGACCAGGTCGGCGGTGTCGCTGGCCCACAGCGAGGCCAGCACGGTGGACGCCACGAACAGGGCCGTGCCGACGGCATCGGCGAGCACCAGGCCGGTGCCGGGGGCGTCGGCGAGGGGCGTCGGCGTGGCCGGCGCGGGCGCCGGCTCGGCGCTCCCCTCCGACGGGGGCCCCGCCGGCGCGCCGTCCGTCACGGCCGGCCGCCGATGTCCAGGCCCTGCTGGAGGCGGGCGGCGAGCACGTCGTAGGAGAACTCCCGCTCGGCCCGGTCCCGGCCGCGGGCGCCCATGCGGGCCCGGGCGAGCGGATCGGCCAGCAGCGTGCCCAGCGCGGCCACCAGCTCCTCGACCGACGTGGGGTCGTCGACCACCAGGCCGGTGCGACCGTGGTCGACCGCCTCCGCGGCGCCGCCGCTCCGGCCGGCGATCTGGGGCACCCCGCACGCCGCCGCCTCGAGGAACACGATCCCGAAGCCCTCCTGCTCCAGGCCGAGCCAGCGGTTCCGGCACGCCATGGTGAACACGTCGGCGGTGCCGTAGAGCGCCGGCAGGTCGGCGTCGTCGACCCGGCCCAGCAGGCGCACCGGCGCCCCGGTCTCGGCCACCAGCTTCGCCAGCCGGTTGCGATCGCGGCCGCTGCCGCCGATCACCACCTCCAGCTCGGGGTGGGCCGGGGCCAGCACGCCTGCGGCCCGGATCAGCACGTCCATCCCCTTCCGGGGCACCAACCGGCTCACCGACACCACCAGGGTGGACCCGGGGCGAGCGCCGAAGCGGCGCCGGGCCCGGGCACGGGCCTCGGCACCGAGGGGCACGAAGCGGTCGGTGTCGACGCCCGGCGGCACCAGCACCACGGGGAGGGCGCGATCGATGGCCCGCTCGGCCTCGTCGGCCGGGTAGCCGCCGGCGGCCACGACGAGCTGCGCACCCCGCAGGACGCGAGCGAGGGCCCGACGGGCCCCGGGCACCCGGCCCGGCACGGTGACCTCGGCGCCGTGGAGCACCACCCCGTAGGGGCGTCCGAGGTTCGGACCGAGGTGGCCCAGCGGCAGAGCCGGGTCGAGCAGCACCAGCTCGGCGCCGACCTCGTCGGCCAGCTCCCGGATCCGGCGGGCCAGCGAGGGGGTGGGCAGCAGGACGCGCTCGGCCGTGCGCTCGATGCGGAGGTCGGTGGCGGCATCGAAGGCGGCCGCGTCGGGGTGGGGCGTGGTGAGCACCGTGGCCTCGCTGGCCGGCAGGCGGCGCCAGAGCTCCCAGAGGTACGACTGGATGCCGCCGACCTTCGGGGGGAAGTCGTTGGTGACGAGGAGGTGCTTCACGATGCTCGGGGGGTGGGGTGCGGGCGGGGCGCGACCGGCGCCACCAGCTCGGCCCGGACCTCCGGATCGGGGTCGTCGGCCACGGCTGGCAGCAGATCGTCGCACCCCAGGCGCCGGCACGCCCACACGGCGTGGGCCCGCACCAGCGCCACGGGGTGCGCCAGCGCGCCCACGAGCGCCCGTCGGACCTCGGGGGCGGCCCCGTCGCCGATGTTGCCCAGCACCACGAGCGCGTTGCGCCGCAGGTGGTTGGGATCGCGCCGGGCGATGTACCAGCGGCCGTGGCGGTCGAGCAGCTCCTGGTCGGACGCCCCCAGCAGGGCGAGCAGCGGCACCCAGGCCCGCTCGGGGTCGCCCACGGGCACCGGCTCCCCGGAGCCGTGCCTCCCGGCCCGGCGGACCTCGAGGCGGTTGGGCGGGCAGACCTCCTGGCAGTCGTCGCAGCCGTAGAGCCGGTCGCCCAGGACCTCCCGGTGCTCCCGGGGGAACGACCCCGTGGTCTGCAGCGACCACGACAGGCACCGGCGGGCGTCCACCACGCCCGGCGCGACGATCGCCCCGGTGGGGCACGCCGGCAGGCACCGCTCGCACGAGCCGCAGCCGTCGGCCACCGGCGAGGGATCGGGCAGGCCGGGGAGGTCGTCGGGGCCGGCGTCGGTGATGACCGATCCCAGGACGTACCAGCTCCCCCGCCCCGGGAGCAGCAGGTTGGCGCTCTTGCCGTACCAGCCCAGGCCGGCCCGCTCGGCCGCGGCCCGGTCCACCAGGTTGTTCTGGTCCGACACCACGGTGGCCCGGTGGCCGGCGTCCCGCAGCGCCACGGCCACCGCACCCAGGCCCCGGAGCAGGCGGTCCTGGTCGTCGGCCCACACGTACCGGGCCACCCGGCCGATCGGGCCCACGCCCTCGGGCGACGCCGGGGGGTCCCGGTGGTAGCTGGTGGCGCCCACCACGAGCGTGCGGGCGCCCGGCACGGTGGCCGCGGGGTCGGTGGCGCGAGCCGGGTTCCGGTAGGTGAACTGCATGGTGCCGGCGAGCCCCGCCGCCTTGCGCTCCTCGAGCACCTCGCGCACGTCGCCGAAGGGCGCGGCCGGGCAGGCGCCCACCACGTCGAGGCCGGCGTCTCGGCCGACGGCCTCGAGGGCCCGGTAGGTGAGCGTGGCGGTCACGACGCCCCATCGTCCCACGGCCGGCCCACGGCCCGGCCCGCGCCCGGGCCCGTCAGCCCGCGGTGGCCCGTCGGTGGCGCAGCGGTGGCGCCAGGCCGGCCTCGCCGAGCACGCGCAGGGCGCGGGCCTCGGCGAGGTCCACCACCACCGGCACGTCGGCCTCGACGCCGCAGAGGAAGGTGACGATGCAGTCGGCGCACGCGTCGCTGTGCTGCAGGGTGCACTGGGCGCAGTCGATGCAGAGCGGCTCGGGCACCGCCGACGACGGCTCGGGGAAGGAGCGGGTGACCATCGGGACCTCCGGGTGGGTGGACGTCCAGCATCCCCACCCCCAGTGACAACGAAGGTCGAGCGCGCCCTCAGCGCCCGGCGGCCGCCAGGAACGCCGCCGAGGTCACGGTGGCCGCGCCCTGGGCCCGGGCATCGTCGGCCACCGCCCGGTCCGACGACACCACCAGCACCACGCGGGTGGCCGGCAGGTCCCGCAGCAGGTCGGCGATGGCGTCGTCGGCCGTCTGGCCGGTGGCCGAGAACCGCACGCGCACGTGACGGCTGGCGGCGGGGGCCACGGTGTGGTCCTCGCCGTCGAACACCACGGTGACCGACCCGCCGGAGCGCGCCGCCACCTCCTCCAGGAGGGCGACGGTGCGCCGACGCTCCTCCTCGGGCGCCAGGCCGGTCCAGGTGCAGCGGGCCAGGTTGTACCCGTCGACCACGAGCAGCGCCTCGCCCGAGGTGACGAGGTGCCGGTCGGCCTCCGCCGAGCCCGCCAGCACGCCGGGCGGCAGGACCGGCCGGGGGCGGCGCGGCGTCCGGCGCGCCCCGCGACCCGTGCCGGACGGCCGGGCCGGCTCGGCCGCCGCGGGGCGCGGGGCCTGCTCGGGGGCCGGCGCGGGACCGAGGGCGGCAGACGCCCGGGCCAGTTCGGCGGCCAGGGCGGCGGC
>JBBRFU010000010.1:0-48797 GCA_038241315.1 Acidimicrobiales bacterium
GGGTCCCTTCGCCCTCGAAGGGCCCGAGACCTCCATGGCCCCAACATCTCGACGACGTGCCTCGCTGGCGATCGCCCCCTTCCTCGTCGTCTTCGGCGCGCTCGTGCTCGGGCGGCTGCCCACCAGCGAGGCGGCGACCACCCTGTCCAACCTCGGCCAGGTGACCGCCTCGGCCCTCGCCGCCGCCGGGTGCCTCGCCGCCTCTCGCCGTGCCCTCGATCGGGCCGAGCGTCGGGCCTGGGTCCTGCTCGGCGCGTCGGCGCTCGCCTGGTCGCTGGGCCAGGTGGTGTGGACCGTCCTGGACGCCACCGAGGCCGGCATGCCGTTCCCGTCCATCGCCGATGCGGGGTACCTGGGCGCGATCCTGCTGGCCCTCGCCGGGGTGCTCACCCTCTCCAGCCGCTCGTCGGCCCCGACCCGCTTGGTGGCGGTGCTCGACGGGCTCATCGTGGCCGGCGGGCTCCTGGCGATCACGTGGCCACTGGTGCTCGCGGACCGGTGGCGGTCCAGCGCGGACGAGACGTTCGCCTTCGCCCTCGGCCTGATCTATCCAGTGGGGAACCTGGTGGTGGCGTCGTCCATCCTGCTCGTCATCCTCCGCACCGGTCGGGAGCGCTCGGCGGTGCCCCTCACCACCATCGGTGCCAGCCTGCTGACCCTCGGCGCGGCCGATGCGCTCTTCGTCTGGAACCTGCTGCGGGGCACCGAGGACGAGGTCTCGATCGGCGACATCGGGTGGGTGGCCGGCTACCTGCTGCTGCTGCTGGCCGCCCTCCGCTACCCCCGGACCACGACCGTCCGCCCGCGCCAGGGGTCCCGACACGAAGACGGCGCCACCTCGCTGCGGCGTGCCCTCCTGCCCATGTCGGTGGCCGGCGTGGCCCTCGCCGTGCGCATCCCGACGGCGTTCGACCGCAACGTGGACGTCGACCCGTTCCTCAACACGGTCACCGCCGGCAGCGTCGGCCTCATCTTGTTGCGCCAGCTCCTGACCATGCTCGAGAACCGGGCGCTGACCCGGTCGTTGGAGGACAAGATCGAGCAGCTCACCAACCGCGAGGAGCAGCTCACCCACCTGGCCCTCCACGACCCTCTCACGGGGCTGGCGAACCGCCGCCTGTTCGGTGATCGCGTCGCCCACGCGCTGGCCAGGAGCAGACGGACCCGCGAGGGGACGGCGGTGCTCTTCCTCGACCTCGACGACTTCAAGGTGGTGAACGACAGCCTCGGCCACGCCGCCGGCGACCGGCTCCTCCAGGCCGTCGCCACCCGCCTCCGGGGCTGCGTCCGCCCCGGCGACACGGTGTCGCGGCTCGGCGGCGACGAGTTCGGCGTCCTCCTCGAGGAGGTCGAGTCACTCGAGGAGGTCGACGGCGTGACGGCGCGCATCCTGGCCGCCCTCGACGTGGCCTTCCCGCTCGACGGGCGGCAGGTGTACACCCGGGCCAGCATCGGGGTGGCCGAGGCCGATCGGGACGACCCGCCCGACGGCGACCAGCTGCTGGCCGACGCCGACGTGGCCCTCTACGCCGCCAAGGCCGTGGGCAAGGCGACCGCCCGCCGGTTCGAGCCGACCATGCGGGCCATCGCGGTGGAGCGCCTCGAACTCGGCCAGGACCTCCGCCGCGCCGTCGGCCAGGACCAGTTCGTCTGCCACTACCAGCCGATCGTCGAACTGGTGACGGGTCGGATCGTCGCCGTGGAGGCCCTGGTGCGGTGGGACCACCCCACGCGTGGCCTGCTCGCGCCGGGCACCTTCGTGGAGATGGCCGAGGACACCGGGGAGATCGGCGAGATCGGCCGGTTCGTCCTCCGCTCGGCCGCCGCGGAAGCCGCGGGGTGGCGGGACACGGCCCCCTCGTCGCGCCACCTCGAGCTGCACGTGAACCTCTCGGGACGGCAGCTGGAGGACCCGGACCTCGCCCTGGCGGTGCAGGCCGAGCTCACCGCCAGCGGCTTCCCGGCCCACCTGCTCGTGCTGGAGATCACCGAGAGCGTGGCCGTCGACATCGCGGCGCACCACCTGGAACGGCTCATCGAGCTCCAGGCGCTGGGCGTCCGACTGGCCATCGACGACTTCGGCACGGGCTACTCCTCGCTCAACTACCTCCGAGCCCTGCCGGTCGAGGTCCTGAAGATCGACCGGGCCTTCGCCCAGTCGATCGACGGCGACACCGACACGGTGCTGCTCGAGGCCATCGTGCAGCTCGGTCACTCGCTCGGGATCGAGGTGGTGGCCGAGGGCATCGAGCGCGAGGAGCAGGCCTCGACCCTGCGGCGCATGGGGTGCCGTCGGGCCCAGGGGTTCCTCTTCCACGCCCCGGTGCCCGCCGCCGAGATCCCCGCGCTGCTCGCGGCGCCGCCGAGCATCACCCGCCCGGACGCCGGGGTGCGCTCCGCCGCGGCGGACTGAGCGCCGGACGGTCGAGCGGGGCGGGACCATCGGGCCGGGCGGAACCACCAGAATGGCGACGTGGTCGATCGACGGGTGACGACGAGCCCGGCACCGCCGGGCGCCACCGAGGCCGCTCCCCCGGCGACCGCCCGTGGTGCTCGCCGGGCCCGCACCCGGCGCGGCCTGCAGGTCCTGGCGGTGGCCGTGGTCGCCGTCGTGGCCGTGGCCGTGCCGGCCACGCGGCACCGCGACCTCGAGGCGGCGCGCGATCACCTGGCCGTCACCCGTGAGGAGGCGGCCGGCGCCCGAGCCGCGCGCGCCGGGGCCGAGGCCGAGGTGGCCGAGACGGCGCAGGTGCTCACCGCCACCGAAGCCGAGTCGGTGGTGGCGGCCCGCGCCGCGAGCCGGGCGCGTGAACGCTTGGCACGGACCGGCGTGTCGGAGGAGGAGCTGGTCGCCACCCTCGACGAGACCCAGCGCCGGGTCGACGAGGTCGAGCGCCGACGTTCGAGTCTGACGCTCGACCTCGAGCGTCAGGACCGGCAACTGCCCCAGGCCACGGCCTGCATCGATCGCGCCACCCGGGCCCTCGCCCGAGCGGCCCTCGCCGCCCTCGCCGGGCGGGGACCACCGACCGGCTCCTCCGACGACTGCTCGGGCACGGCTGCGGCCGTCGGCGCCGGCGCCGGGACCGGCCCGTGACGCGGCGAGCGCTCGGGCGGCCGCTGCGGGCCCTCCTCGCGGTTGGCGCGACGGTCGCGATCGTCGCCTCGGTGGCCGTCACCGTCGCCACCACCACGGACCACGATCGCGTGCGGGACGAGCAGGCCGCGGCCGAGCGTGCGGTCGCCGGAGCGACCGCCGGCCGTCGGCGGGCCGGCGCCGAGCTCGACCGGTTGGCCCGATCGCTCACCGATGCCGAGGCTCGCATCGAGCGCGACCGCCGCGACACCGAGGTGCTCGAGCGATCGGTCGAGATCCTCGGCCGGATGCGGGCCCGCATCGAGGCCGTGGAGGCCGACCTCGTCCGGGTCACCACCCTGCGGGACCGTCGGCAGGAACCGATCGACGTGCTCGCCGGCTGCCGGGCCACGCTCGACCGGGCCGCGTCCAGCCTGGTCGAGGACCTGTCGGCCACCGCCGCCTCGCTCCACCTGGAGGCGGGGCGGGGCCGCTGCCAGCAGGCGCTGGCGCTGGTGCGGGGTGGCGCCGGCCCGGTGCACCCGTACGACTTCCCCGACCCGTCGATCCTCACCGTCGGGAGCACCTCGTACGCCTACGGGACCAACGGCCCGGCGGGCCAGGTGCAGGTGCTGGCGACCGAGGACCTCACCTCGTGGCGCGTCCTGCCGCCGGCGCTCACGGTGGTGCCGGGGTGGGCCCGGCCGGGCTCCACCTGGGCGCCGTCGGTCGCCGCGGTGGGGGACGGCTTCGTCCTCCACTACACCGTGCGGGTCCGCGCCACGGGCCGCCAGTGCATCAGCAGCGCCACCTCGGCCTCCCCCACCGGGCCGTTCGTGGACACGTCGTCGGGGCCCCTGGTGTGCCAGGCGCTGCTCGGCGGGTCCATCGACCCGAGCGCCCATCGCGACGAGCACGGTGGCCTGCACCTCGTGTGGAAGAGCGAGGGCGAGACCGTGGGCTCGAGCTCGGGACTCTGGACGCAGCTCCTCGGCCCCGACGGCCGAACCCTGCTCGGCGCCCCCACCCAGCTCCTGTCGGCCGACCAGGTCTGGGAGGGCGGCATCATCGAGAACCCGTCGATGGCCCGGCTGGACGGCTCGTGGGTGCTGCTCTACTCGGCCAACCGCTGGAACACCGACCGGTACGCGATGGCCTACGCGGTGTGCGCCGGGCCGGCTGGACCGTGCCTCAAGCCGACCGACGCGGTGGTGCGCCGGTCCGACCTGGGCCTCCAGGGACCGGGCGGCGGCACCTTCTTCCGCACGGCCGACGGGGTGGCTCGCGTCGCCTACGCCGCGTGGGACCCCGGCCAGATCGGGTTCCCGAACTCACGTCGCCTGCACCTGGCGTCGGTGGCGTTCGACGCTCGCGAGGGCCTCCGCCTCGGGTGAGCGGTCAGCTCGGCGGCGGCTCGGGCTCGGAGAGGATCGGGTCCTCGGCGTCGGGCCCCGCCGGGGCGTCGGCCTCCCGGTAGAAGCGTTCGGAGCGGGTGTCGGCAGGCACCTCGCCGTGGCCGGCCGTGTCCTCGGGGTGGCGGACCCTCTTCGACAGCGCCACGGCCAGGGCCACCAGGGCCACCAGGGCCACGGCGACGAGCAGGCCGGTCACGAGGGGTACGGCGCCGACTGGAGCAGCCGGGCCAGGTGGGCGGCGTTGCGGGCCGCGGTGGCGATCTGGGAGGCCACCGGTTCGGGGACCTCGTCCAGGTCGAGGAAGTCGACGGACCCCATGGCCTCGCCGACCCAGTAGGCCTGGCCCGTGGCCGGGACGGTGAAGCCGACGTCGGCCAGGCCCTGGAAGAGCTGGGCGGCCACGGCGTGGGCGCCGTCCTCGTTGCCCACGGCAAGGGCCAGCGCCACCCGGTCGTAGGCGATCATGCGGCCCCGGTCGTCCTCCTCGCCGAGGAGGGCGTCGAGCCGCTCGAGCACCTTGCGGGCCACGCTGGACGGGTTGCCCAACCAGATGGGCGTGGCGAGGACGAGGATCTGGGCGTCGAGGATCTGGGCCCGGATGGCAGGCCAGTCGTCGCCGTCTCCCTCGTCCGACGTGACGCCCTCCGCCACCCGCCGGTCCACGATGCGGATCGACGTCACGTCGACGTCGTGCTGCCCGAACGCCTCGGTGAGGAGCGCCACCATGCGGTCCGTGCTCGATGGCGCCGGGGACCGCTTGAGCGTGCAGTTGAGGGCGACGGCGCGCAGGCGGCTCACGAAGGGTCGCCCACCACGTCGCCGTGATCGTCGGTGGCGTCGTCGGGCCGAGGGTGGCCCTCCTCGTAGCGCTCCTCGCCGTGGGCCTGCTCCTCGAAGGCCTGCTCGGCCTCGGCCTCGGAGCCGGACTCGGCCGCCACCCGGTCCGCCACCTCCTGGTCCCGGCTCACGTTCTGCCCGAACCAGTCGTCCACCGTGCTGTTCTCGGGCTCGCGGACCTCGCCGGACTCGTCGTTGGCAGCCATGTGCATCGTCTCCATGCCTCGGGGGTGGTCCGCGCCTACCCCGCTGGGCGACGGCTGGATGCAACCCGTCGGGGTGATCCGCTCAGCCGCTGGGCGCGGCCCCCTCCATCGGCTCCTCGCCGCCGGGTGGCAGGCCCGCGTCCCCACCGTCGTCGGCCGGGTCGCCGCCTCCCTCCTCGGTCGGTCCCGGGCGGTCCACCCGTCGCATCCCCGGCGGGGCATCGGGATCCTGCTCCCCGGGAGCGGGGTGCTCCTCCGGCCCGCTCATCGGTCGGCCGTCCCGGTCTGCGCATCGGAGGCCCCGGCGTCGAGGGGGACCTCCACGTCGAGCTCGTGCTCCTCCAGCGGGACGCCGTCGATCTCGGCCTGGGACCGAGCGTGCTCCTCGGCCTCGCCCTGGGTGACGTAGGAGCCGAGCGGCATGGAGTCGCCCTGGCGCCACACCTCCCACCCGTCTCCCTGCTCGACGATGTGGATCGTGCCGGCCATGAGGACCTCCTGCTCGCGCGGACCGGGGTCCCTACCCGGGCCCGCACCCGTCGATCCCGGCGACGGCCTCGACGTCCACCGCACCCGACGAGCATCCGCCGCGGCCGCCCGGCAACGCTCGCCCGAGCGCAGCCGGGTATCGGAGACCTCGCATGACGGGGTCCGTTCGGGGCAGGGCAGCTGGTGTGGACGTCCCGTCGACGGTGGAACAGCAGATCCTGAAGGTCAACGAGCTCCTGGCCACTCAGGAGGCGCTCCCGACCAAGCTGGAGGCGGTGGCCGAGATCCTCGAGCGCACGGTGCCGGGCTGCGATGCGGTGAGCATCGCGCTGGTGATCGGCGGCGGGGTGTCGACGGTCGCGGCCTCGGACCAGCTCGCCATCGAGGCCGATCTGGTGCAGTACGCCTTCGACCAGGGCCCGTGCCTCACCGCGGCCCGCCGGCACGCCACCGTCCGGGTCGACCTCATGGCCGCCGAGGAGCGCTACGCGCACTTCGCGCCCGGCGCCATCGAGCTCGGCGTGGAGAGCGTGCTCTCGATCCCGTTGGTCCAGGGCAGCGAGGTGGTGGGATCGATCAACCTCTACTCCTGCCATCGCGAGGCCTTCGACACCGACGAGGTCACCGCCGCCCTGCGTCCCCTCACCGAGTACGCCGCCGAGCTCATCGCCGGGTCGCCGATCTACGACGAAGCGCGCCACCTGGCCGAGGAGGTGATCGACCTCGCGGCGACGCGCGACGTGGTCGCCCAGGCCACCGGGATCCTGCGGGTGTGGGAGTCGGCGACCGAGGAGGTCGCCCGCCGGGCGCTCGACGAGCGGGCCCGACGGCTGGGCGTCTCCGTGATCGAGGCCGCCCGAGCCGTCGTGGCCGCCGCGGTTCCGCGCTCCGTGCCGGCCGAGCCGGGGCCCGGCGAGCCCGGCGAGGTGGCACCCCACGAGTCGGGAGCGGCGGCCCCGGCCGAGTCGGGCGAGGTACCCCGCGAGGGGCGGGGCGACGTCGAGCCCTCCTGACCCACCGGTCGGCCGCGCCGACGAGGTCCTCGGCGAGCCCGCACCCAGATCCCGTGCGGCTCCCCGGCCCCGACCGGGTCAGGCGGAACCGTCGCTCGGGAAGAGCCGACGGGACCGACCGAGGTCGACCAGGCGCTCGTCGAGCGCGAGGGCCAGCAGGCGACGCTCGCTCACGGGCAGCGCCGCACCCGAGTCGAGGAGGCACCGGACGTCCGACAGCCCGCAGCTGCCACCCAGCCCGATGTAGGCGATCCAGAGCTCGATCACGGAGAGGCCGGTGTCGCGACGCGCCCGCTCCAGGTCCGCAGCCGAAGGGCCCGACGGTCCGAGGTCGGAGGTGGGCATCGACGAGCTCCCTGCTCTCGCCCGAGCGACCGGGTGGTCCCGTGCAGCGTAGCGATCGGGCTGGGCGCTGGGCCCGGAGGAGCCCGGCCACCGACCGGGCTCAGGGTCGAGGGCCCTCAGTCGCCGGGCAGCTCGCCGGTGCGGGCCACCAGCTCGGCGAGGTCGCGCAGCTTCACGTTGCGGGACTGCGAGGCACGCCGCAGCAGTTCGAAGGCGGTGGCGGCGTCGACCCGGCGGGAGGCCATCAAGATGCCCTTCGCCTGCCCGATCAGGTCGCGGCTCTCGAGGGCCATGCGGAGCTGGTCGATCTCGGTGCGGGACCGATCGGCCCGGCCTGCGGCGAGGAGGCCCGACGCGATCACCATCGCCAGCACCTCCGCCGCCAGCTCCGCGTCGGGACCGAGGCCCCCCGGGCCCTCGGCGTACAGCTCGAGCGTGCCGAGCGGGATCTCCCCGTCGACGAGCGGCACGACCAGCACGCTGCGGACCCCCTCGGCCCGGGCGGCGCCGGCGAGCTCCGGCATCGCGGCGGAGCCGACGGGATCGGCGAGGTCGTCGATCCGGCGGGCGGCGCGGTCCGCGCCCGGGCTCGACCGTCGGTGGCCGTCGAGCAGGCGGGCCTGGGCCAGGCGGCGGGCCCGGGCGTCGCTGGCCGCGGCCACCCGACCGGCACCGGTGGATCCGAGCGTGAGGCCCACGAGGACCGATCCGCCCATCAGGGCGCCCACCACCTGGACCGCTCGATCCAGCTGGTCGCCGCCCTCGCCGCCCTCGCCGTCGGCGCTGAACAGCGACGCGAGCGTCGCGACGCTCGCGGCCAACCCGTTCGGAGACACCCGTCGTCACCTCGATGGTGCGTTGCCGCTGGGTCCCTGGCTGCTCAAGGCGGTTCGGCCGAGCCATCGTAGCCAACCACCCGACGGGCCCCGGTCCCCACGCTCGGCGCGGATGGCCGGCGGGAGACGTGACGTGGTTGGACGGGGCGGGTGCGGGTGGGAGCGGCAGGCCCTGGCGGGCGCGCGGCCTACGGCGTCAGGTCGGGCGAGCCCGTCGACGACCCCGGCCGGTAGCTCTGGACGAGTTGCTCGGCGAGGTCGCGGACCCTGATGTTGCTCCGGCGCGACGCCCGGCACAGCGCCGAGAAGGCCTCGTCGTCGGAGATTCCCTGGCGCGCCATCAAGATGCCCTTCGCGGTGGCGATGACGTCTCTGCTCTCGAGCGCGGCGCGCAGCTGGTCGACCTCGCGGGCCGAGGCCAACCCCACGGCGGCGTGGGCCCCGAGCAGCGAGGCCACCTGCATGCCGCGAGCACCGAAGGCGTCCGGGCGATCGCCGTAGAGGTCGAGGGCGCCGGTGGCCCGGCCCTGGACCTCGAGGCGCAGCGACAGCACGCTGCGGACCGGGGTCTCGGCGAGGACACGTTCCACGAAGCCCGGCCAGCGCGGTTCGCTGGTGAGGTCGACGAGCTCGGAGCCGCCGCCGCCGGTCAGCACCTCCAGGCCGGGACCCTCCCCACGCGCCTCCTGGATCGCCTCGACCGCCAGGCTCACGTCGTCGTTGGCGCCGGCGGCGCGCAACCGGCCCCGGTGGAGGATGGCGAGGCCGCTGTGATCGCACCCGGGGACCAGGTCGACGGCGAAGGCCGCCACCTGCTCGAAGGCGAGGTCGACCCCCTCGGCGCCCACGATCGCGTGGGCGACGTCGGCCAGCGCGGTGGCGACGGGATCAGGTTGGTCCAGAGGAGCGTGCGAACCGGTCATGGCGGGGGTCCGGGACGGGGGTCGGTGGCTCGTCCCGAGAGCTTCGTCGCGGGGCCATCGGCCCGACCCCACGGACGGCAACCGTACGACACCGGGCGTGGGATCGGGTCGGGACCAGGCGGGACGACGGTACCCCGGGCATCGTCGGCCCAGACCGCCGGAGGCACCGACCGCGACGGGGGAACCCGCCGGGCCGCGGGGCGGGGGCCCGGGCGGCTCGACGATCAGGCGGTCGGCGGTCACCGGACGGGCTCGCGCCGGGGGCCGACGCGGCGCGCGACCGGCTCCTCCAGCGGCAGCAGGCGCCCGCCCCAGAGCGAGTACGCCGCGGAGCAGGTGGCGCAACGCGTGGAGAGGCGACCCCGATGTCGGTTGGCGCCCGCACAGAAGCGCAGGGACCCGGCGCACGAGGGGCAATCGAGCACGAACTCAGGCACCGGTCCGCCTCCGAGGGCGAGCCGGCGCGAGGCGCGGTGGGGGGAACGGAACACGAGACCGTGGGATCACGGCCACCTCCTGGCGTACTTCCGCCCCAGGTCCTGTCTGCTCGAGACCGGGCGCCAACTCGGTGTCGGCCGAGTGTACGGCCGAGGTCCTGGCTGCCGCCATCACCCCTTCGAGCGACAGGGAGCCCGGTCGTGGGGGCTCACTCGCCGGCGATGAGGGCGGCGAAGCGCTCGGGGGTGATCACGATCTCGGGCGCGACCCGACCGGTGGCGGCCAGCTGGGCGATGTCGTCGCGAGCGGCGCGGTCGAGCGCGGGCACGACGGCGTCGAACCCGTCATCGACCGGCAGGTCCGCGTTGGCCAGCGTGGAGGCCTCGACGCGCACGACCACGGGCTGGCGCACCCCGTCACGGAGGGACACCCCGTAGGTGGCGGTGGCCTCACCCCACGTGGTGAGGTGCCAGACGGCGTCGTCGATGCGCACGGGGACCATGTCGACCCACTACCCCGGGCGCCGCGGCGGAACCACTCCGCCGCGATCGCCCGCCAGTCGCCCACCGACATCGACCCGGCTCCTCCTGCTCGCCCGAGGCCAGACCACCCTCCAGGGTGAGGCGACGCTCCGTGATCTTCCCTACGGTTCGTAGTCGTCACCTTCGCCGCGGTCTCGAGAACCCTGGACCGAGCCACCCCGCTTCGCGAGGTCGATCCTTGGACTCCGTTCCGCTCCCCCTGCTCGCCGCCCTGACACCCACCACGCTGATCACCGGTACGGCGCCTCCCCGCTGCCGCCGGGCCCGACGTCGTCCGGACGCCCCCACCATCGCCGACCGGCTCGTGGCGGAGCGCACGATCCCCCGGGGCCGCGACGCCGCCGACGCCGATCCCACGCCGGGGGTGGATCCGACGGTCTGGCTCGACCACGTCCGCTACGCCCGCACCCGAGACCCCCGCATCCTCGACCGCCTGGCGACCGAGTACGACCGCTACGCCCTCTCACTGGCCCGCCGACTCCACCGCGACCGTGAGCCGAGGGAGGATCTGGACCAGGTGGCCCGGGAGGCGCTCGTGGTCGCCATCCAGCGGTTCGATCCCAGCCGTGGCCTGCCGTTCCCGTCCTACGGGACGCCCACCATCCTCGGTGCCCTGCGCCGCCACTACCGAGACCACGGCTGGCTCGTCCGGGTGCCTCGCCGGGCCCACGAGCTGACCCTCGCCGGCCGGTCGACCGCCGAGCGGCTGACCGTCGAACTGGGTCACCCGCCCGGCACGGCCGAGGTCGCCGAGGCCCTCGGGGTGGCGATCGAGGATCTGCTCGAGGCAGAGGAGGCGGTGTACGCCCGGGAGGCCCTCTCCCTCGATGCACCGGGAGCCGACGACGGCCAGCCGCTCTCGGAGCGGTTGGGTCGTGTCGACCCCGGCCTCGGCCTCACCGAGGACTGCCACGCCGCGATGCGCGCGATCCAGACCCTCGACGAGCACGGGCGCAAGCTCCTCCGGCTCTACTACTTCGAGGACTGCACGCAATCCGAGATCGGCGAGCGGCTGGGGGTGAGCCAGATGCAGGTGTCCCGCCTCATCGGCTGCGTCCTCCGCCAGCTCCGCCAGCAGGTCGGGCCCCGCTGACCGCCCTTCCCGGGCGCCAGCGGGGCCCCAGGCGCGTCCGTCGGCCAGACGGGAGCCGATGGGCGCGCCGCCCACCGAGATCGATCGTGCGCCGTGGACCGCATCGGCCACGGCGCACGATCGACCGCTCGCCGGCCACCAGCGCCGCCTGATCCGGTCCCGACGACCTCGTCGCGACGCCGCCCGCCCGGGGGGCGCACCTGTCGTCGGACGCGTGACGGGCCCCGGCCGCGAGGCCGGGGCCCGTCACGACGACCGGGTCACGCCAGGGGGGTGGACCCGGCGGAGCCCTGAGGGGACGAGGGGCCGGACCGCACGTCCTGCGCCGACTGCTTGGCCTGATCGGCGACCTCGCTGCTGGCGTCCTTGGCCTCCGAGGAGACCGTCTGGGCCGCGGACTGGGCGTGGTCTTTCACCTGGGCGGCGGCATCCGACGCCACCTGCTTGGTCTGCGCGAGACCTTCCTTGGCCTGCCCCTGGACGGAGCTGGCGACCTCCTGGCCGATGGCCTTGGCCTCTTGCTGGAGGGGCTCCATCACCTTCTCGGCGACCTGGGTCTCCTCGCGGCTCGGGGGCGCCAGCGAGCCGACCAGCACGCCGAGGCCGAAGGCGACCGCGCCGACAGCGAGCGGGTTGCCCTGGGTGGTCTCCTGGATGCGATCCGGGGCGTGACCGATCGACTGGCCGAGGGAGCCGGCCGTGTCCGACAGGGAGGTGGCGGCACCGCTGGCCGAGTCCGAGAGGGTGGACGCCACCCCACCGGCGCGGTCACGGGTGGTGCCCGCCACCTGCTTCGGCGTGCCCATGACCCGCTGGGAGGCGCTGCCCGTGGCCTGGCGGATCCGCGCCCACCGACGCTCCGCGATGCGCCCCGGGCTCACCCGGTCGCCGATCGCGTCGACGGTCGTGGTCATCCGGTCACGGGTGGCCTCGATCTCACTTCTCAGTTCCGCTGTTCGCTCAACCATTTCGCATCCTCCTGGAGGGTCTGGATCGTTGCTTCGGGCTTGGGATCGATCTGCTTCACCTGCTGCTGGCCGCGGGAGGCGAAGACCGCCGCGACCGCGCCGAGCACCAGGGTGACGATGAGGAACGCCGCCCAGGCCGGGAGGAACACGTCCAGCACCAGGCCGAGGGTGACAGTGAGGGCGAAGCCGGCGTAGAGGCCCGCCCCGGCGGCGACGCCGAAGGCCTGCCCGGCCTTCGAGGCCTTGTCGACCTCGATGCGCATCTCCTCCTTGGCCAGCTCCAGCTCCTTGTGCATGAGCGTGGAGAGGTCGGAGGTCATGTCCCCGAGCAGCTCCGACAGGGACTTGTCGGGTTGCTTCGGTTCGACGGCCGACATCAGCGGACCTGCCCCGGGAGGTAGGCGGGAGCCGCCGGCTCCGCGAGGGGGTCCACCGAGGTGGCGACGACGGGCGCGCCGGCCAGCGGCGGAACGGCTGCCGGCGGGACGGCACCCGAGCCGGCGAGGCCGGGGGCCCCGGCCATCCCGACCGACGGGGCCGGCATGGCGGCACCTTCGGCCGAGGCAGTGGAGCTGGACGAGCCCACCTCCTTGCTGGCGCGGGCCAGGCGCCCGACCAACAGGCCGGCCGTGGCGGCGCCCAGCAGGAACGCAGCCGGGCGCCGGCGGGCGAGGTCGCTCAGCTCCTCCGCCACGCCGCGAGGGCCGAGCTCGTCGGCCCGGTCGGCGAGGCGCTCGAGTCGTTGACCGGCCTGGCGGGCGAGGTCGGCGGAGCGACCGGCGTCCTCGGGCCGCCCGTCGGCGAGGGCGACCAGCTCGTTGGCGGTGGAGCGCGCCGCATCGGCGGCCTTGGTGAGGCGGTCGCCGAGCTGGGCCTCCAGGTCCGAGCCGGCCGAGGACATGACGCGCTGCGCCTGGTCCCTGGCCTCGGTGGTCACCGAGCCGAGCTGGTCCCGGACGTCGGCGACGACGTCGGCGGCCTGGCTCGTGGCGGTGTCGGCGACGGCCTTCGACTGCTCGGCGGCGGCCCCGGCGGTGTCCTTCGCCGCGGACCTGGCGGCGTCGGTCGTGGACGAGCTTCCTACGTCGGTCGTGAGTTGATCGGGCATGTCTCTCCTCGTCGGCTGGCCCGTCTCGGGGCCGCGCTCGTCGGTGGTTGCGGGCTGCCGGGGCGACCCGTGGGCCGCACCGTCTCGTCACATGACCTCATCGCCACCGGACGGTGGGAGGGGTGTGTGCGGCATCGGATCACTATCCACTCGTGATCGTCTCGTGCCGCCGTTGCCCACCAACCACCTCCCAGGGTGAGCAGAGGTCGCGCCGAGGCTCGACCGCATCGGTCGGGTCGCGGCCCCTGGTTCGGGTCCGGTGCGCCCGGGTAGTCGGTGCGCACGCCCACCGATCACCCAGGAGGCCCCCATGGCCATCGTCCACCGCACCATCGCCCGCCCGTGCCGCGACGTCTTCGACGCCCTGACCACGCCCGAGACCTACCCGCACTGGTTGGTCGGCGCACGCGACATCCGGTCGGTCGACGAGGGGTGGCCGGCGGTGGACACGGCCTTCCACCACCGCGTCGGGTTGGTCGGCCCGCTGAAGGTGGCCGACCTCACCAAGGTCCTCGCCGTCGAGGAGCCGAACCTGCTCGACCTGGAGGTGCGCGCCCGACCCTTCGGGCGGGGCCGGGCCACCTTCCGGCTCCGTGAGGAGCCGGGCCCGACCGGGCCCCGGACCGTGGTGGAGCTGGAGGAGGTGCCCCTCGGGCTGCTGGCACCCACCAAGCCGCTGGTGGACCCGCTGACCGCCATCCGCAACCGCCGGTCCCTCGCCCAGCTCGACGACTTCCTGCTCACGGGCGACTCGCACCGGGCGCCCGGCTGACCCCGCCGCGCCCCAGGGACCGGGGGTGCCCACCCGTGCGAGTGGGTGGGGGCACCAGGGGCCGGGGTAGGTCGAGGCCCATGAGCCCCACCACCGACCGGATCGCGGCGGCGGCCCTCCCCCTCGAGCAGGTGACCGAGGGGGTCCCGGCGTGACGTCGTCCCCCAGCCGCACCGCGGCGGGCCCCGAGACCGAGGTCGACCGGCAAGAACCGGCGGAGGCCCGCCGCCTGAGCCGCCAGCCGGGTCGAGGCCGCCACGCCTCGCGCCCGTCCGAGCTCCCGGCCACCGGTTGGCGCGACATCGCCACGAGGGTCGTCCGGGAGTTCAAGGCCGACAACGTGCCGATGCTGGCCGCCGGGGTGGCCTTCTACGCCCTGCTGTCGCTGTTCCCCGCGATCGTGGCCGTGGTCTCCATCTACGGGCTCGTCGCCGACCCCGGCGAGGTCTCGCGCCAGATCGGCGACCTCACCGCGCCGCTGCCGCCCGAGGTCGCGGACCTCTTGGTCAGCCAGGTCGAGACCATCGCCAACTCGTCGGACGGCAGCCTCGGCTTCAGCCTGGCCTTCGGCATCGTCGCCGCGCTGTGGAGCGCGTCGTCGGGCATGAAGTGGCTCCTCACCGCCATCAGCCTCGCCTACGACGAGGCCGAGGAGCGCAAGTTCCTGAAGCTGCGCGGCACGGCGGTGCTGCTGACCCTGGGAGCGGCCTCGGCGTTCGTGGTGAGCATCGCCCTGATCGCCGCCCTGCCGGCGCTGACCGATGCGGTGGGGCTGGGCACCACCGGCGAGCTGGTGGCGTCGATCCTCCGCTGGCCGCTGCTCGCCGCCCTCGTCGTGTCCGGCCTGGCGGTGCTCTACCGCGTCGGCCCCGACCGCGAGGCCCCCGAGTGGCGCTGGGTGTCGTGGGGCTCGGTGATCGCCACCGTCATCTGGCTGCTGTCGTCGGCCGCCTTCGCGGCCTACGCGTCGCTCGCCGGGGACTTCGCCGACAGCTACGGCACGCTCGGCAGCTTCGTGGCGCTGATGCTGTGGCTCTTCCTCACCTCGCTGGCGATCCTGGCCGGCGCCGAGATCAACGCCGAGATGGAGCACCAGACGGCGATCGACACCACCACGGGACCCGATCGCCGCCTTGGCGAGCGGGACGCAACCGTGGCCGACGAGGTGGGCGATCCCTACGACCAGCGCCCCACCGGAGGCTGAGCACGAGCACCGACCAGCGGGGTCGCTCCCCCGCTCAGGCGCCACCTCCCGGGGCGCCGAGCCACCTAGAGTCACCGGGTCACGAGCAGGCCCGGGGATCGGACGAGCATCTTGGATTGGTACCTGGACACGAGTCGCACCGAGCCCTTCTCGGAGGTGCGGGAGGAGATCGGGACCTACCTCCGTCGCCACGCGTCCGACGATCGGTCGGTGGCCGACGCCGAGGTGATCGTCTCCGAGCTCATGGCCAACGCCATGCGCCACGCCACCGGTCCGGCGTGGGTGTCGCTCGTGTGGCGGGCCCCGGAGCCCGAGCTCACCGTCTACGACCTCGGGCCCGGGTTCACGCTCGACCCCCGGCTCCCCGACGACCCCCTCGCGGTGGGCGGCCGGGGCCTCTACATCGTCAACCACCTCGCCCGCTCGCTCACCGGCGCGGTCCGGGAGACCGGCGGGGCCCGGATCTCGGCCACCCTCCCGGTCCGGCGCAAGGAGTCGCAGACGTTCGACCCGCCCCGCCACCGGGTCACCGCGCTGCCGCACCTCGAGGAGGCGCAGCCCGGCGGGGGGTTCGGGAAGGAGGCCTTCCTCCGCGCCTTGGTGGTGCAGCTCGCCCAGGCGGTGGAGGCCACCCACGGCCCGGCGGCCGCAGAGGCCGCCGTCGCCCAGGTCGGCGCCGATGTCGGCGGGCAGATGGAGGCCGAGTACCGCCAGGCCGAGGAGGTGGTGGGGCGCCTCCGCCCCGAGCAGATCGTCGACTGCTACATCCGGCTCAAGCACGCGATCGACGGCGGGTTCCACCTGCTCGAGCTGGACGACGACCGCATCGTCCTCGGGAACACCGCCTGCCCCTTCGGTGACGCCGTGAAGCGGGCGCCGGCCCTGTGCCGGATGACGTCGTCGGTCTTCGGCGGCATCGCCGCCCGCAACGCCGACGGGGGCGCCGCGGTGGTGCTGGAGGAGCGCATCGCGGTGGGCGACCCGGGGTGCCGCGTGGTGGTGTACCTCGACCGGGTCGCGGACGACCCGGCGGCCGCGCACCAGTACCGCTCGCCGGCACCGGCGGAGTGAGCGCCACGCGACCCGAACGACCGGCGCTCGTGGCGGCCACGGTCGTGGCCCACATCCGCACGAGCTGACCCGCCACGGTCCCGGCGGTCGGCCGCAGGGCGCCGCCCCTCAGGCGCGGCCTGGCACGAGGTGGACGGCCCGGTGCTGATCCAGGTCGCCGACCATCCCGCAGTGCCCGGCACCCAGCCCGCTGACCACGAGCCACCCGCCCTGGGCTTCCAACTGCTCCGCCACCGCCACGAGCCCCCGGCACAGCACCAGCCCGAGGTCGGTGAGGTGTCGGGCGTCGACGGTGATCACGCGGTTGCCGCGGGTGACGAGGTCGAAGAGGAGGGCCGACACGGCCACGCCGGCGTCGAGCTCCGAGAAGCCGCCTCGGAGCGACACGACCACCCAGCCGGCGCGGTCCCCGTCGAGCGACGACGACCAGGCTCGAGGCACCCGTCGGATCCCCACCGTCGCCCCCTCGGCCAGCGCCCCGCGGGGTTCAGCCGGCCAACGACCTGGATGCGAGGGGCTCGGAGCGCCGCACATCGGTGAGGTCGACGGGCTCGGGCGCGGGTCGCATGACCCAGACCGCGGCCTCGGTCCGGTTGTTCACGCCGATCTTGCGGAAGGCGTTCTTCACGTGGGTCTTCACCGTGTTGACGCTGAGGAAGACCTCGGCGGCGATCTCGCTGTTGGAGCGGCCCTGAGCGATCAGGGCGAGCACCTGCCACTCCCGCTCGGTGAGCAACAGGTCGTCGGGCCGATCGGCCTCGGGGGCCCGCTCGGGGGCCCGGCCCTCCACCGCGGACCGGAGCTCGGCCAGGCTGAGCCGGAGCTCCTCGGTCTGGCGGACCAACTCATCGCACTGCGAGCAGCGCGTGGGGCGCTGGTGGGCGCTCATGGCAGTCATCGTCGCTCGCTCCCTTGTCCCCGACGGTCGTTCGTCCCGGGGCCGCCGCACCGGGCACCCTCCCCGCTCTACCCCGCCGACGGGGTGACAGACTTCACGGCCCATCGGACCAACCGAGCCCACACGCCCTGCTCTCCGTCGTGAGCCGCCCGAGCGCCCAGCGGAACGGCCAGGGCTGGTTTCGACCCAACCGGGCAGGGAAGTCCCTCGATCCCCCCAACACCTCTTGGAGCACCTCCCATGTCCGATCCCCTGCCGCCGCTCGCCGACCCGTTCCCGGTGGGCGGCGACGATCCCGTGGAAGCGGCGCTCCCCCCCGCCGACGTGGCGCGACCCGAGGATGCACCGGTCGTGCCGACGCCGGAGACCGCCGATGCGCTGGAGCAGGAGCTCGACGTGGCGTCCGCCACCGGGCGGCGGCTGCCGATCGACCACGCCCTCGGCGTGGTGCGCCTCGGGGTCGGCGCCGCGCTGGTGGTGGCCCCCCGGTGGGCCGGGCGCATCTGGGTGGGGCCGGGGGCGGACGGCCCGGGCAGCCTCGTCTTCGCCCGTGCCCTCGGCGCTCGCGACCTCGTGCTCGGCGCCCGGATCCTGCAGGGCCTCGCCAAGGGCGAGCCGGTCCACCACTGGGTGGCCGCCGGCTTCGCCGCGGACGCGGCCGACCTCACGGCCGCGCTGATCGCGACGAGGCACCTCAGCCCCGGCCGACGGGTGGCCATCCCCCTCGTGGCGGCCGCCGTCGGCGTGCTCGGGTTCCAGGCGATGCGCTCGGGGGCCGACCGATGACCGACCCCTACGTGGCGGCCACCTCGTCGCTGTGGACCCAGCGCGACCACCCGACCTACGCGCCGCTCGTCGGCGATCTCGAGACCGACGTGGTCGTGGTGGGTGCCGGCCTGGCCGGCCTCACCACCGCGGCGCTGCTCGCCCGGGCGGGCCGAGAGGTGACGGTGCTGGAGGCTCGCTCGGTGGGTGAGGGCACCAGCGGGCGCACCACGGCCAAGGCCACCGCCCTGCAGGGCCTGCGCTACCGCACGATCGCCCGGCACCACGGCGCCGAGGGGGCGCGCCGCTACGCCACGGCCCAGGTCGACGCCCTCGCGTGGATGGACCACCAGGTGCGCACGAGCGGCATCGAGTGCGCGTGGGAGCGCCGCCCGGCGGTGAGCTACGCCACCACCGACGAGGGGTTGGCGGAGATCCAGGACGAGGTGGCCGCGGCCACGGCCGCCGGCCTGCCCGTGACCTTCCGGCGGGAGCTGGAGCTGCCGTACCCGATCACCGGAGCGGTGGAGCTCGACGACCAGGTGCAGTTCGATCCCGGCCCCTACCTCGATGCCCTGGCCGCCGAGGTGCACGGCCATCCGGGCGGTCGGGTGCACGAGGGCTCGCGGGTGACGGCGGTCCGCGGCCGGCGCCGCTACGAGGTGGTCACCGAGGGCGGCATCGTCACGGCCGACCACGTGGTGGTGGCCACGCTGCTGCCCATCGTGGACCGTGGCCTGTTCTTCGCCCGGGCCGAGCCCAAGAGCTCCTACCTCGTCGCCCTCCGCGTCGGTGGGCCGCTCCCGGAGGGCATGTACCTGAGCGTCGACAGCCCCACCCGCTCCCTGCGCACCGCACGCGACGACGAGGGTGAGCTGCTGCTGGTCGGCGGCGAGGGCCACCACACCGGCGAGCGATCGCCGACCTCCGAGGCCTACCGGGCGCTGGAGGACTGGGCCACCGAGCGCTTCCCGGTCCAGGACGTGGTGAGCCGCTGGAGCGCGCACGACTACGTCCCCGCCGATCACCTCCCGTGGGTCGGTCCCTCGTCCCCGCTCACCCCCGGCGTCCTGGTGGCGACGGGCTTCGAGAAGTGGGGCATGACCATGGGCACGGCGGCGGCGATCGCCCTCGCCGACTCGATCACCGGCGCCACCGAGGGCCCGTCGGCCCCGTGGGCGTCGCTGTTCGACCCCGGTCGGCACTCGGGCCGGGGCCTGCTCACCGCGGCGAAGCTCAACGCGCAGGTGGCCGGGCGGCTGGCATCGGGCTGGGCCCGACCCGAGGCGCCGCCGGCGCCCGACGGGAGCGGCCGGCGCTACCGCTCGGGCCTGGTGCCCGCAGGCGAGGCCGAGCCGGGTGAGGGTCCGGCGGTGAGCACGGTCTGCACCCACCTGGGCGGCGTGTGCGCCTGGAACGACGGCGACCGGACCTGGGACTGTCCCCTCCACGGATCGCGCTTCGAGGGCGACGGCACCGTGGTGGCCGGACCGGCGACCACCCCCTTGCGCACCCGACGCCGCTGAACCCGGCTCCCCGTTCGGTGGGCCTCACCGAGCGGGGACGGTCCCGCCCGGCACCGACCGCTCGGATCCCCGGCGGGGTGGTCCGGGCGACCCCGACGCGACGGCGGGACGCAGGGCGGCGGAGGAGGCGGAGGCGGCGACGGGCGGTGCGGCCGACGACCGGGCGCCGGGCCGTTCGGGCTCGGGGAGCAGCGACGACTCGTCTCGGCGCCAGGCCGAGAGGACGTGACGCTCGAACCGGGCCTCGACGCGGCTCATCGCGGCCGCGCCGAAGACCACCTCGGGCTCGAGGTCCGGGTCGGCGGCCACCAGCGGGCCCACCAGGTCGTCGAGGGCCGGGCGACCCGCCTGCAGGCCGGTGGCGAGGTGCGCGTCGTAGAAGCGCTCGAGGGCCGGCAGGCCGCCGATCCGCCGGGCCGCCGCCCGGTAGCGAGCCATCGGCTCGACCCGGCTGAGCTCGGTGAGGGCCAGGTGACCCACCAGGGCGCCGGCGAGGCGACGGTGGCGGCCGAACATCGAGATCACGTTGTCGGTGGCCAGCGTGACGCCCGGGAGGCGGTCGAGGTAGCAGCCGAAGGCGGGGTCGAGCCCGAGCTCGACCATGGCCGCAGCGAACAGCTCCGTCCGCTCGTTCACCGATCGGCCGGGCTCGTCGCCCTCCATCGGAGCGAGGGCGGCCCGGGCGGGCCCGGACAGGCGGGAGAGGGCCAGGGCGCGCGGGTCCGCGGGTCGGAGCAGCTGCACCGACCGGTGGATCGCCAGCTCCTGCAGGTGGCGTCGCTCACCGTCCTCCTCCACGGCCCGGGCCAACGGCGGACCGGCCCAGGTGGCGATCACCCGGAGCGCGACCACCGGATCCGGCGGCACCTGATCGCACGAGTGCTCGGTGCGCAGGGCCTCCTCGACGGCCTGTTCGAGCCGATGCCCGATGTCGATGGTGGTGCGGTCCGAGGCCAGCCCGTCGTCGTGGCCCTCGAAGCCGCAGCCATCGAGCTGGTAGCAGCACCACAGGGCCAGGTGGAGGTCGTCGTCGGTCAGGGGATCGATGCCGACGAGGTCCTCGGGCTCCGGCACCACCGCAGGGCGAACGCCGTCCCAGTGCGCGAACAGCGCCTCGGAGCGTGGCCCACGGGGTGCCGGACGTATCGGTCTCATGACCAACCACTGTCCGTTTCCCCGGTCATCAGACATCGGATCCCGGAGAACGCCCGTTCGGACGAACGAACCCGACCCGTTCCGTGACGTTCCCGTCACCAGTCGTCGTCGTCTCCCCCGCCTCACGGCGCGGCCGGGGATCTCGGGGTCGCCGCGGATCGATGGCCCTCGAGATGTCACCCTCGGCGACCGCCTGCTCACGGTTCGGCGACGACCGCGTCGCTCGACAGGACCAGCGCTCCTCGGTGCGCGACCCACCCACGGCACCGAGGGCGGGGGACGTCGTCACGACCCAGGAGGCCCCCGTCGCCAGCGGCGCCGCCGACCGCTGAACGGCCCGCTCGACCCGACCGACTCGGGCGGCTCGGACGCGTCGGGAGGCTCGGACGCGTCGGGCGGCTCGGACGGAGGACCGGGCACCGTCGGGCCTCCCGCCGCGTCGGCCAGGCGGGCCAGGTCGTCCGCATCCAGCGACAGGGCGGCGGCACCGAGGCTGTCGAGGATCGACGCCGGGCGGCTGGCGCCGGGGATGGGGATCACCACGTCGGCCAGCGAGAGCTCCCAGGCGAGCGCCACCTGCTGCGGGGACGCACCCGTGGCGCGGGCGACCTCGGCGAACGCCGGGTGGTCGGTGCCGAGCCCGCCGGCGGACGACCGCCCGCCGAGGGGCCCCCACGCCAGGAAGGCGATCCCGAGCCGGGCACAGTGGTCGACCTCGGCGATCGAGCTCCGGAAGCCGGGCGAGAGCTCGTTCTGGACGCTGGCGATCGCCACGATGGCCCGCGCCTCGTCGATCTGGTCGACGGACACGTTCGACAGGCCCACGAGACGCACCTTGCCCGCGGCGCGCAGCTCGGCCAGGGCGCCGACCGACTCGGCGAAAGGGACCGCCGGATCCGGTCGGTGCAGCTGGTAGAGGTCGATGACCTCGCGGTCGAGCGCCCGGAGCGATGCGTCGCACGCCCGGCGGAGGTGCTCGGGCCGACCGTCGAGCGCCCAGGACCCGTTCGGTGGGCGGGTGTGGCCACCCTTGGTGGCCACCACGACATCGTCGCGATCGGGCCGGTCGCGCAGGGCCTCGGCGACGAGGCGCTCGTTGTGGCCCACCTCGTCGGGATCGGCGGCGTAGGCGTCGGCGGTGTCGATGAGCGTCACGCCGGCGTCGAGGGCGGCGTGGATCGTGGCCAGGGCCCGCCGCCGGTCCGGCCGACCGGGCGCCGACATCGGCATGGCCCCGAGACCGAGGCAACCCACCAGCCCATCGCCGAGCGCCCGCTGCGGCAGGTTGCCCCGATCCCCGGGGCGCCGGACCCGGTCCGTGGGTCGCTCGTCGCTCACCCGCCGATCGTGCCACGTCCGCACCGGTCCCGACCGTGACGCCCTCCCGGCCCCTCGGCGCTCGCCACCGGACGGGATCGCCGCCCACCCTCCTCGCTGACCAAGGCCTGGCCCCCTGTCGACATCACCAGGAACGGACGAGGCGGTGGCGAGGGCGCCGGCCATCGGCCAGGATGCCCGCCGTGCTGGCTCCTGACCGACACCCACCCGGGCGCCGACGCCCCCACCCGCAGCCACGACGGCTCCGACCCCGCGGGCGACGGCGCGGCGCGCTGGTGCTGGTGGTGGCGGCGGTCCTGGCCGGGGGCCTGGCCATCGGACCGACCGAGGTCGCCGTGGCCGCCGAGGCGCCCTGCCCCGACCTCTTCCCGTCGTCGTACGTGGCCGACCTCCAACGTCGCCACCCCGGCGTCCGCGTCACCGCGGCGGTGCACGACACCGCCTCCGGGTGCTGGGCGCAGATCAACCCGGGCCTCTCCATCACCACCGCCTCGGTGGTCAAGGCCCAGGTGCTCGGCGCCGTGCTGCTGCGGGCCCAGGACCAGGGCCGCGCCCTCACCTCGTGGGAGCGCTCGAAGGTGTCCGGGATGATCAGCTACTCGCTGAACCCGGAGACGGGGGCCCTCTACGACCACCTGGGCGGGGCGGGCGGCGTGGCCGCGTCGGACCGCCGCCTCGGCGCCTCCCAGACCCAGCACACCCGGGTGTTCGGCCTCACCCGCAGCACGGCCGCCGACCGCACCCGCGTGGCCGAGCGCCTCCTGCACGGCGGTGGCGGGCTGGCGCGGGCCGGCCGCTCGGTGGCCTGGGAGGCCATGACCCACGTGCATCCCCTGCAGCAGTGGGGCATCACCGCCGGGGTGCCGTCGGGGTGGACCGTCGCCCTCAAGAACGGCTTCTACCCGGCGTCCGGCCTCGGCTGGCGGGTGGGCTCGACCGGGTTCGTCCGCCGGGACGACGCCGACCAGGGCTACGCGCTCACCGTGATGACCGAGGGCGCCGGCTCCCAGGCCGCGGGCATCGCCATCGTGGAGGAGGTGTCACGCCGGGTCGCCGCCGGGCTGACGGTCGGCCCGGCCCGATCCCGGCCCGTCGACCGGGCCCGCTGCACCCGGGCGTCGTCGGGCGACTCGTGGACGGGGCTGGCCGCGCGGTTGGGCCTGCCCACCAGCGCGTGGTCCACGATCCGCACCCTGGCCGGCGGCAACGCCACGCCGCTCTCGGGCCAGCAGGTGTGCTCGCCGGTGATCCCAGCCGAGCCGCGTGCTGCCGGGTCATCGGTGCACGGCACCTACCGGCCGGTGGCGGCCGACCTCGACTGCAACGGCGCCGACGACCTCGTCTGGTTCGGCCACGGCAACCGGCCCGACGCCATCTGGTCCGGTGGCTCGTCGCGCCGCTTCGCCTCGCGCCTCCTCACCATCGCCGGACCGTTCCACCCGGTCGCCGGCGACTTCGACGGCGACGGCTGCGGGGACGTGCTCTGGTACGCGCCCGGGACCGCGGCCGACCGCATCTGGTACGGCGGACGCGGCGGGGTCGACTCCCGCGCCGTGACCGTCGACGGCGAGGGCTTCGCGCCGGTGGCGGGCGACCTCGACGGCGACGGCCACGACGACGTGCTCTGGTACGGCGCCGGCGGGATCCCCGATCGCATCTGGTACGGCACCGGCACCCGGGCCCGCTTCGCCAGCGTGGCGGTGACGGCCACGGGCGCCTACCAACCGGTGATCGGCGACCTCGACGGCGACGGCACCGACGACGTCGTCTGGTACCGGCCCGGCGTGGGGGACGACCCCATCTGGTGGGGCAGCCCCGGGCGTCGCGGCAGCTACCGATCGGGCCGCGCCGTGCTCGCGGGCGGGTACCGGCCGTTCGCCGTGGACGCCGACGCCGACCCCGCCCGGGAGTCGGTCTGGTACGCCCCCGGCCTCGGCGCCGACCGCCTGTGGGACGGCGCACCGCCGAACCACCGTTCGAGCGCGCTCCGCCTCGACGGCGACCACCTGCCGGTGGTGGGCGACTTCGACGGCGACGGCCACGACGACGTCACCTGGTACGGGACGGCGGGGCTGCCGGAGCGCATCTGGTGGGGTCAGGCCGCCGGCGGCTTCGCCAGCCGCTCCCTCGTCGCCGGCTGAGCGTCGGCGCCCTCGCTCCGGCATCGGCATCGACATCGACATCGACATCGACTCCGGCACTCGGCACTCGGCATTCGCGACGACCGCTCGACCGCTCGACCGACCGAGGCCGAGGTGCGGGTGCGGAGAGGTGGGCGCGACCCGCCGGCGCCGCGGCTCTGCCAGGCTGCGCCGATCGCCCTCCTCCGCTACGTCACCCACCCCCAGGTCACCATCGATCCCGACGCACCGGTCACGTCCTGGCACCTGAGCCCGGAGGGCCGGCGGCGGGCCCACGCCCTGCTGGGCCAGCCGTGGGTGCGCGACATCGGTCGGGTCGTGTCCAGCCACGAGACCAAGGCCCAGGAGACGGCCGCGATCCTCGCCGACCACCTCGGGCTCGAGGTGGAGGTGCGGGCCGGCATCGGCGAGAACGACCGCTCCGCCACCGGCTTCGTGCCCCCGGCGGCGTTCGAGCAGCTGGCGGACCGGTTCTTCGCCGACCCGGAGGTGTCGGTCGAGGGCTGGGAGCGGGCGGTCGATGCCCAGGCCCGCATCGTGACCGGCCTGGCCGACCTCCTCGACCCGGGGACCGACCGCGACGTGGTGGTGGTCGGCCACGGTGGCGTGGGGACCCTCTGGTACTGCGCGCTGGCCGGCGTGGCGATCTCCCGCGACCACGACCAACCCGGCCAGGGCCACCACCTCGCCGTCGACCTCGGCACCGGTCGTCCGCTGCACGGGTGGCGCCCGATCGATCACCTCCCCGGCTCGTGAGCGGCGGCGCCATCGTGACTCGCCCGGCGGGGAACGGGTAGCGATTCCCCATGCCCCGTGGTCGCGTCGTCCTCTCCCTGTGCGCTCTCGCCCTCGGGACGGTGGTGGCGCCCGCGCTGGCGTCGCCGGCCGTCGCCCGCCCCTCGCAGACCGCCCCGACGGACACCCGCTCCGAGCTGGGTGACGTGGCCGAGGCCCTGCGGCGCAGCCCGGTGCACGTCGACCCGGAGGCCGAGCGGGCCCTCACCGACAGCGAGGCCGAGGACCTGACGACGCGGATCCGCGACGAGGGCGGCCCGGTGTTCGTGGCGGTGCTGCCCGCGTCCGTGCTCGCCGAGGGCGGCCCGGACCAGCTGGTCATCGACCTCGCGCAGGAGACCGGCCTCGGCGGCACCTACGCCGTCGTCGTCGGCGACGCCTTCCGGGCCACCAGCACCGAGCTCACCAACGCCGACGAGCTGGCCACCGCGGCCTTCCAGGCCCGCTCGGGGGACGGCACCCTCGCCGTCCTCGAGGAGTTCGTGGCCCGTGCGGCCTCCGAGGGCCGGACGCCGGGCTCGGGCACCGGCCCGACCGCGGGCACCGATGCCACCAGCGGCGGGTCCGGGGAGGACGATGCCGGCTCCGGCTCGCTGGTGCCGCTGGCCGTGCTTGCGGCCGGGGGTGGGGGCCTGCTCGTCTGGGCGAGCCGTCGCCGGCGGCGCCGGGTAGCCGAGGAGCAGGTCCGCCTCGATCAGGAGATGGCTGCGGACCGGCAGATGCTCCACGCCGAGCTCTCGGTGCTGTCCGACGACGTCCTGCGCCTCGAGCCCCAGGTCACGATGACGCCCGCCGCCCGCACCGACTACGACGCCGCCGTGGAGCGCTACCGCATCGCCCAGGCCGCCCTCGACTACGCCGACGAGCCGATCGACCTCGTCCGCCTCCAGCGCGTGGTCGACGAGGCGCAGTACGCGATGTCGCGCGCCCGGGCGATCGTGGAGGGGCGCACCCCTCCCCCGCCGCCCGACGAGCTCCGGCGTCCCGGACGACACCAGGAGCCCCCGTTGGAGGTCGACCCGGACGGGGTGCCGGTCTACGCCGGCGGCACGTCCTTCTACGGCGGTGGCTGGTACGGCGGCGGCATGGGCGGGGGCGGCCTGTTCAGCGGCCTGCTCCTCGGCTCGATGCTCGGCGGCTTCGGTCCCTTCGGCATGTGGGGCGGCGGGGGTTTCGGCGGCGGCGACCACGGCGACGGCGGATCCGGTGACGGTGGTGGCTGGGGAGGCGACGGCGGCTGGGGCGGCGGGCTCGGCGGCGGCGACTGGGGTGGCGGGGGCTTCGGCGGCGGCGACATCGGCGGCGGCGACTGGTAGGAGCGCGGCCGCCGCGACGCTGATCGACGGCGAGCGAGCCGGCGCCCGGTCGACGCCTGCGGCGTGAACACGCCGCGGTGCGGACGGCGCCGCGCGGCGCGCGCCCGGTCGGCGCTCGGGTGGACGACGCTGCGGTGCGGACGATGCCGCGGACGCCACGGGCGGCGTGGTGGAGCGGTCGACGCGGTGGCGCGAGAGAGGCGGTGGAGCGAGCGACGCGGTGGCGCGGACGACGCGGCAACGCACCCGAGCCCGCCGGCTCGGAGGGGAGTAACGTATCTGCGACCTCCCTGCCGGCTCTGTGGGTCGAGACCCCGCCGTCGGTCGGCTGGGTGCCGTGGGGGTGACCATGAGCGTCGACACCGCAGCGAGGGACCGAGTAGAGGTCGCGCCGCTGGCGCGCCTGCTGGCCAGTTGCATCGACGAGCCGCTCGCCTACGTCGACGGCCGGCGGGACCACGGACCCGTGCCCGAGCTGCGCCTGGCGGCCGATCTGAACGACGTGGTGGCCGACATCATCTTCCACGAGCTGGTGCACCTCCTGACCGAGGATGCCGAGCTCCGCGACGCCGCGGTGGCCGCCTGTCGACGCCCCGGTCCCGAGCCGACGACCGAGGCGCGAGCCGCAGCCGCGGCGACGCACCGGGCGCTGGTCGAGCGCCTGCACCGAACGCTGGCCGGCCGGGAGGAGTTGGCCCACGCCCTCGCGTCGCTGCTCGCCACCACCATGGAGCGTCGACGAGAACGGGCGCCCGGGAGGGACGGGAGCGAGGCTGCGCTCGCGCCGTGGGACCCGGCCCGGACCACTGAACCGGGGAACGGACGGTCGCCGGACCGATCGGACGATGGTGCGGCGGCGCGCCAGGGCGGGCTCGAGACCGCGCCGGAGGACGGCAGCACGGCGGACCGTCGGGGCTCCGACGCGGCCGGCGAACGGGGCGAGGCGGGCGAGGCGGGCGATGAGCCCGAGCGTCCGTCGGGCGCCTCGGCGCCGACGCCGGCGGATCCGGCCGGCGGCGAGCCCGACGCGACGGTGGGGCAGCCGGCGCTGGAGGAGCCGGCACCCCTGCTGCCGGCGGGGGCGCGGCGGCTCGGCTCGGCCCTGCGGCGGGCCCGACGGACCCTGGAGGCACTCGCTCGTGCCGCGGTCCGCGCCGTGCCGACGCTGGGCCAGCCGGTGGCCACCGCGGTCCTGCTCGCGGTGGTGGGGGTCGTCATCGTCGTCGGGGCGCGGTACCCCGATCGCGGGCTGGGCGCCCTGAGCGTCGGCGAGCTGTTCGCTGCGGCGGTCCTCTCGTTCCTCCCGGCCTGGCTCTACGTGCGCTTCCTCCGCTACCGAGCGGGCGCGCTGTGGAGCGAGTACGTCCTGCACCTCCACCGGATGCAGTTCGACTCGCCGGGCCACCTGCCCCGACCCCCGCTGAACTCCGTCTACTTCACCCGGTGGTGGGCCGACGGCGGCTGGGTGCTCGAGCAGGCGCCCTCCATCTACCAGCAGAAGTTCGACGCCTACTACGGCCGCAAGGTCTCCCGGGCCGGCACCGGCGGTGATCCGCGCGTGGCGGCCGAGACCCTGTTCCCCGTCGCCCTCGCCAGCGCCGTCATGGCCACCGGGTGGGTGCTGCTGCTGGGCGACGGCCGCGTGCTGACCACCGACGAGCCGACGCGCCTGCTCGACCTGCTCGGCTACGGCTTCCTCGGCGCCTACCTCTACAGCCTGCAGATGCTGATGCGCCGCTTCTTCCAGAGCGACCTCAAGACGAGCGCCTACCTGGGCACCGTGGTGCGGATCATCACCGTCTTGGTGGTGGTCTCGGTGGCGTGGTGGCTGCCGGAGCCGGGCCTGCGGGGCTCCGGCGGCGCGGTGATCGCCTTCGTGATCGGGTTCTTCCCCCTCGTGGGCCTGCAGGCGCTGCACCGTGCGGCGTCCATCGCCCTGCGCACCACCGTGCCGACGTTGCGCGCCGACTACCCGCTGAGCGACCTCGACGGGCTCAACATCTGGTACGAGTCCCGCCTCCTCGAGGAGGGCATCGAGGACATGCAGAACCTGGTGACCACCAACCTCGTCGACGTGATGTTGCACACCCGGGTCCCCCTCGGCCGGTTGGTCGACTGGGTGGACCAGGCCCACCTGTACCTGCACCTGCCCCGCACCTCCCGGGCGGGCGAGCGGATGCGGTACCGCAGGACCGTCCGCGCCGTCCTGCGGAGCGACGCGGTGCCCGAGGCCACCTTCGACGAGGCGGTGGCGCGGCGGCTGGCGACGTCACCGCCCCACATCCGCGACCTGCTGCGGGCCTGCGGCCTGCGGACCGCCACCGACGTCGTCCGGGTGCTGGGCCCGCTGACCGAGGTCGGCGACGGGCCCGGTGCCGCCAGCGGCGCCCGCGTCGCCCTCCGGGCGGAGGAGTGGATCGTCCGGTCGCACCCCCCGTCGGCGGGCGGCCTCCGCCCGCTGGTGACCGTGCTCGCCGCCGACCCGCTCCTCACCCCCATCCGCGCCTGGCGACGCTGGGAGGCGACCCAGCCACCCGAGGCCACCGCACCCGAGGGGGGTCGCGCCGCCACGAGCCCGAGCGCCACCGACGCCGCGCCCACGACCGACACCGACACCGACACCGACACCGACACCGACACCGACACCGACACCGACACCGACACCGAGGAGGTCTAGCCATGGACCAGCTCCGCACCGAACCGGCGATCGTGGTGGCCGCCGCCACGGCCGCGCTCGTCACCACCGTGGGCGCCGCGGCGTCCCGCACCCGGTCTCGTGGCCTTGCCCTGGGCGTGGGCCTGGGGACCGCCGCGGCCGGGGCGATCGCCCAGGGCCTCGTCACCCGCTCGCTGGTGGCACCGGCCCACCGCGTCGACGACGCCCGCAACCTCGGCGCCGCCGAGATGCTCGACGCCGTGGCCGAGTCCCGGCTCGACGCCGACATGTGGGAAGCCATCCGCGCCGTGGCGCCGGCGCCCTACACCGCCAGCGGTGGCGCCGACGCGCTGGACCCCACCGACCCCCACGGCATGGCGGGAGCGACCCGATGAGCTGCCCACGACCCAGCACCCCCAGGTCGGACCCCAAGGACATCGGCGAGCTCGCCGAGCCGTTGCGGTCCCGGCTCCACACGCTGATGGGCGACGCCCCCGACCGGGGCCTGGTCCTCGTGTCGGGCTTCCGCGACCCCGGCCGCCAGTGGGATCTCCGCCACGAGCGGTGCCCCGGCCGAGAGTGCGACCGCGGCTGCCGCGGAGTGCCCCTCACCGCGGTGCCGGGCCGATCGAACCACCAGAAGCGCACCGCGGCCGACATCGGCGGCACCAACCTGACCTGGGCCAACCGGGTGAAGGCGAGCTACGGGCTGGCCACCCCGGTCAAGGGCGAGCCGTGGCACTTCGAGGCCGCCGGCCGGCCGACGGTCGCCATCCGCACCTGGCCGGCAGGAGGAGGTGGTGGCAGCCCCGTGGCGGTCCGCGGCTCCTCCGGTGCGCCGCCCTTCCCCGGGCGGATCCTCGCCCAGCCGCCGGCGGCGAAGGGCGACGACGTCCGCCGGCTCCAGCAGCAGCTCCTCGCCCGGGGGTGGAAGCACGGCTGGACGGGCGGCGAGTGGGAGGTCGGCGAGCGGAAAGCTCTCCGGGCCGACGGCACGTACGGCGCGATCAGCCAGTCGATCGTGCGTCGGTTCCAGCTCGAGAAGGGGCTCGGGGTCGACGGGAAGGTCGGCCGGATCACCTGGGAGTCGGTGTGGTCGTCACCGATCACGTGAGCGACGGCACGGCCACCGTCGGGCCGCCGCCGGTCGAGGACGAGCGGGAGCTCCGCCTCGCCCTCGGCATGCGGGGCGGCGTGAGCCTCGCCGTCTGGATCGGCGGCGCCTGCGCGGAGATCGACGAGCTGCGGACGAGCGCCACCCCCGGGGTGCCCCCGCGATCGCCCTTCTGGGGCGACCTGGTCCGGTGGTCGGGCTACACCTCCGTGGTGGTCGACGTGATGGCCGGTGCCAGCGCCGGCGGTCTCAACGGGGTCATCTACGCGGCCGCGCAGGTGTACGGATTCGACGTCGCTCGGCTGCGGGAGGCGTGGCTGGAGCTCGGCGACCTCGGGCGCATGGTGCGCACCGCCGACGACGACGGCGCGTCGCTCCTGCGCGGTGACGGGTACTTCTTCGAGCAGCTCCGGGAGACGCTCGAACGCCTCGTGGGCGAGGCGGGGGGCTCGGCCCCCGATGCCACCCGCGTCGACCTCACCCTCACCACCACGCTGGTGGAGCCGGCACCGCGCGGGCGTCCCGACGGCCTGGTCGACGCCGGGACCGACGAGCGGTACGCCAGCACGTTCCGCTTCCGCCACCGCGGAGCCGGCTGGCCCACCGACCTCCCGTCCGGCGAGGCAGCACGGCCCGCCGTCACGGCGCGCCTCGCCCTGGCGGCGCGGGCCACCTCGTCGTTCCCGTTCGCCTTCGAGGGCACCCGGCTGCGGGCCCGGCGACGGGCCTCCTTCGCGGCGGCGCCACCCAGCGGGTCGGGGGCCGCGGTGGACGTGGCCGGGATCCTCGGCGACGCCCGCTCCGATGATCGCCCGTTCGTGGCCATGGACGGCGGCGTGCTCGACAACATCCCCCTGGGCCGCGCCCTCTCCGCCATCGCCGATGCGCCGGCGTCGTGCCCGACGCGACGGGTGCTCCTCTACGTGCGCCCCGGTGGGTCGGGCCCCGGTTCGCCGGCCACCGTGCCCGGGACCGACGACCTGCGGAGCACGAGCGGCGTCGTCGGCGGGATCATCCGCTCGCGCCTGCGCCCCGAGACCATCCGCGGCGACGTCGACCAGCTCCACCGGCACAACCAGCTGGTCGTCCGGAGTCGACGGCTCCGCCGCATCGCCTTCGAGGACGTGGTCGACCGCGGGGTGCTGGCCACCCGGGCCCGCGAGGCCTACGGGACCTACCAACTCCACCGCGCCGAGCACGAGGCCCAGGCGATCCGTCGCCTGCTCGACGACCCGATCGGGGTGCTCGGCGAGGACCCCTTCCCCGACACGGGCATCGACGACCGCCGGTGGCGGGCGCCGCTCACCTACTGGCCCGACGACGCCGTCACCGCGTTCGACGGTGAGCTGGCCGAGGCGTTCCGCGCCCGGCTGCTCCCCGGCGGGTTGACGTCCGCCGTCGGCGTCGGCGTCGGCCCGATCTCCCGCGTCACCCGCATGCTCCTGGACTGGGCGCGTCACCTCGAGGGGGAGGGCGACCCCACGGCCGGCGCGGTGAAGCGCCGGCTCTACGAGACGCTGCTCGTGCACGGAGAGCTGGTCGAACGCGTCCGGCGCCTGGCCTGGGTCACCATCGCCACGGGCGACGGCGTGGGCCCGGTGCCGGCGGCCCTGGCGACGATCGGCCGGTTCCTCGAGGTGGACGACGACGAGGTGGCGGCCATCCGCGCCCGCGGCGACGGCCACCCCGCGAGCCTCGACGACCTCCGTTCGCGCCTGCACGCGCTGCTCGACGATCTGGCCCGGGGCCAGGTGCCCGGTCCCGCGCCGGGGCGGCGGGACATCCGCCAGGTGCTCCTCGCCGAGGTGCTGGTGCCCAGCGCCGAGGACCTGGCCCGGTGCGACGTCGGGGATCCCGCCCGGCCGCCGAGGCCCGACGACCCGCCGGGCGCATGGGTGCACCGGGCGATGCGGGCCGTCGGCGACGAGCCGGTGCGCGTGGCCGACCTGGCCGGGCTGGAGGTGGTGGCCTTCGCCGAGGCCATGGTCGGCGCCCCGGCCTCCGGGGCCATCGAGTTCGTCCCGCTCTCGTCGGACAACCGGACGCCGATCGCCGCGGCGTTCCCGTTGCTGCTGGCCAACGGCAACGGCAACGGCCACGGCCACGGCAACGGGAACGGGAACGGGAACGGGAACGGGAACGTCGCCATCTCACCCGACCACAAGCTGGCCGGCAACGAGCTCAAGAACTTCTCGGCGTTCCTCCGTCGACGTTGGCGCGAGAACGACTGGATGTGGGGCCGCCTCGACGCCGTGCCGACGCTGGTCGACCTCCTGGTCACCCCCGAGGCGCTCCTGGCCGCGGCCCGATCGTCGGCGACGGTCGACGAGCTGGTGACCCACCTCCGGGCGCTGGTCACGGCGACCGATGCGGGCGACGACGACTGGCCCGCGTTCCTGGCCGAGAAGGTCTGGCGGCCGCGTGCCGCGGCGATCGCCGCCGAGGCGGCGGCCGCGTTCGCGGCCCGCCACGAGGCGACGCCCGGACCGCTGGGCGTCGAGCACCTGCGGGACGCCATCATCGCCAGCCGCCAGTGGCAGGTGTTCGCTCGCGAGCAGCGGTCCGCGAACGTCCCCGCCGGCAACGGCTCGGCCCCGGCCTCCGCGGCGGCGGGTGACGACGCGTTCCCGGACCACCCGGCCGAGCCGGCCGATCCGGACCACCCGGCCGACCCGGCCGATCCGGCCGATCCGGACCACCCGGCCGACCCGGTCACGGCATCGTCGACGGGCGCCGCCGCCCCGGCGACCGCCGCGGTGGAGGAGCGCAGCGCCGACGACCCGACCGCCGCGCTGGCGCCCGACCAGGCGGTGGCGGCCGCCCGGCGGTACCGGGTGGGGACCGAGACGTTGGCCGACCCGCGGATGCCCGCCGACGCCGACCTCGCGCGCGCCCTCGCCCATGCCACCGAGCGGGCCCTGCCCCACAACCTGGCGGTGCTGCGGGCGCGGCCGGCGGTGGGCCGCGCCGCGGCCGGGACGGTCCGGGTGGTGAGCTGGGCCTGGCTGGACCGGTCGGCCGCCTTCTGGGGGCCGGTGGCGGTGCTGCTCGCCGCCCTCGTCGGTGCGTCCGTGGCGGTGCCCCCGTTGCTGAGCGAGGCGGCGGGGTCCCGGTCGTGGTGGGCCGCCGGCGCCGTCCCCGGCCCGGTGCTCGTGCTCGCGGCCGGCCCGCTCCTCGTCCTCGGCCGCCGTGGCCTCGCCGCCGCGGTGGCCGTCGCCGGCGGGGCGCTGACGGTGGCGGCGTGCACGTGGGGCGGCAACGCCCTGGGGGTGGTCGCGGTCGTCGCCGTGGTCCTGCTCGTCCTCGCGCTCGGGGTGGTCGCCCTGGTGGCGCTGCGCCGCGTGGTGTTCCGCGCCGCCTGACCCCGGAGGCCACCTCGAGCGCCGTCAACGACCTCGCCGTGCTGGTCCACGAGCGGCTCGAGTCCGCCGACTGACGGTCCCGGGGTCGGGTAGCCGACCGATGCGGTCCTTGTGAACGGCGCAGTCCGACCGTCTACGGGACGAGTGCGAGGACGGCGTCGGCGACGAGATCGGGGTGTTCGATCTCGATGTGGTGTCCGGTGTTCTCCACGGTGACGATGTTCGACGCGCTGGAACGTTCCGCCCAGTCCTCGACGCCTTCGTTCCAGATCGTGTTGAGCCGCTCGACCTCGCTCGGGGCGAGATCGGCTGCGAGGGTCCGGCGGTCGGCAGTCATCACCGTCATGGGGAGGTCGTCGAGCGAGCGGATGGCGGCTGCCTGGGCGAAGGCGGGGAACACGTCGACTCGCTCGGCGTCCTTCGACGGGTCCCGCATGAGAGCGCACAGCCCCCGCAGGTCCTGAGCGGCAGCGGTGCCGTCGGCCGGTACGGCGCACACGGCCTCGGGCCAGGTGGTGGGCGTGGCGTCGAGGAGCAGGAGTCCGACGACCTCGTCCGGGTAGCGGTCGGCGAAGGTCACGGCTTCGGCACCTCCGAAGGAGTGGCCGACGGCGACGAACGGCCCGGCTTCACCTGCCGCTTCGAGGAGCGCGTGGAGGTCGGCGGCCTGGGTGGCGAAGGTCTGGTCCTTCGTCTGGGGGTCGCTGGTCCCGGTGCCGAGCCGGCTGTAGGAGCAGGCGCGGGCGCGCTCGGTGATCGACGGCTCGATCGCCTGCCACCCCTCGCCGGCGTCGTCCCAGCCAGCGATGAGCAGCAGTGTCGTAGAGCCGCGCCCGGCACAGCGGAGGTGGTGTCGGCCGCTGTCGATGCGGACCATGCGGTCCACCGTCCCGGTCGGGCGTTCGACGGTGGTCGCCACCGGCTTCGGCGACGCGATCGACGACGCTGCGGGAGCCGCCGCCGCGCTCGGAGCGCTCTGCGGGTTCGACGTGCCGCACGCGGTCGCCAGGAGAGCCAGCGCGATCGCCACCAGAGCGGTCGTGGTGCGTGTTGCGTGTCGGGCTCGACCCGGGGTGTGGCTCTGACCGAGGAAGGCCGGCGCAGCGTGGACCTCGGCCGAGGGGAGCTCGGACACCTCGTGCCCGTCGTTCTGCCCCGGTTCGTGGTGGCCGTGGGTGGGAGCGCTTCGGGGCAGGTATCGGTAGGCGACGACCGAGGCGAGGGCGGCGAGCGCGACGCCGACCCAGAGCGAGGAGCTCATCGACTCGACGAACGCGGTGCGGGCAGCAGCGGCGACCTGCGTGCCATCCGGCCCGAGCTGCGTGCTGGTGCTCAGGGCCGCGCCGACGTTGTCGGTGAGCGTCGCCCGGACGCTGTCGGGGAGGTCGGCGAGCCCGTCGAGGCGGCCCTGCAGGTCGGAGGCATAGGTGCTGGCGGCGACGCTGCCGATGACGGCGACGCCGAGGGCGCCTCCGAGCTCGCGAACGCTGTCGTTGACCGCCGAGCCGACGCCGGCTCGTTCCGGGGGCAGTGTGGACATGAGGAGGTCGGTCGCAGCTGGCATGGCGATCCCGGCACCGAGCCCGAAGAGCAGGAGGCCGATGCCGGTCGGAAGGTAGGAGGTCCCGTCGATCAGCGCCGCCTGCACCGCGACGCCCCCTGCGGCGAGGGCGGTGCCGGTGACGACGGCGATCCGACCACCGATGTGGGTGGAGAGGTGGCTTCCGGCGCCGCTGCCCAGGATCATGCCGAGCGCGGCTGGCACGAGCGCGACGCCTGCGGCGAGCGGCGTGTAGCCGAGGATGAACTGCAGGTACTGAGCTTGGAGGAACACGGTTCCGGCCATGGCGAAGAACAGCAGGGCGAGCGCTCCACTTCCGGCGGAGAAGCCCCGGTTGGCGAAGAGGCGCATGTCGAGCATCGGCTCGGCCCGCCGCAGCTCCCACCGGACGAACATGACGCCGGCCATGGCGCCGACCATCAGGCCGGTCATCGTCGACGACGAGGTCCAGCCACGTTCGGGACCCTCGATCACGGCGTACACGAACGAGCTCACCGCGACGATCGACAGCAGGGCACCACCGAGGTCGAGTCGGGCAGCGTGCAGATCACGGGAGTCGGGCACGACGTGCAGCGTTCCGACGAGGGCGAGGGCGAGGAGAGGGACGTTGATCCAGAACACCGACGACCACGAGAAGCTGCGCATGAGCGCGCCACCGATGATCGGACCCAGGGCGATCCCGGCGCCGGTGACCGCCGTCCAGATCGCGATCGCCCGGTTCCGCTCACGCGGGTCGCCGAAGACGTTGACGAGGATGGACAGGGTGGTCGGCATGATGAGTGCGCCACCCACTCCCATGACGCTGCGCCCGACGATGACCTGCGTCGTCGACGCGGCCATGGCGCTGATGGTCGAGCCGGCCAGGAAGGTGACGAGGCCGGCGGCGAGGGCGTGCTTGCGTCCGACTCGGTCGCCGAGGCTGCCGGCCGTGAGCAGGAGCCCGGCGAACACGACCGTGTAGGAGGCAACGATCCACTGGAGCTGGGAAGCGGAGGCACCGAGGTCCACCACCATCTGCGGAAGGGCGACGTTGATGATGGTGTGGTCGATGGAGGTGACCAGGAGGGCGAGCACCAGCACACCCAGGATCCGCCAGCGGTCGGGGTCGCTCGGCGTGGACTCGCCGAGGTCGTTCTGCACAGGGCGTCCGTGCATGTCGGGCTCCTTTGTTACGATGCTTCACGTTCGTGCAGCGTCGTAACCAAAGCACGGGACACTTAGACTGTCAAGGGTCGTAACGTTCGTGATGACGTGTTACTTTTTGCCCATGCCCCGTCCCACCGACGCACCCGACCGCGTCCCCACCCGACGAGAGCGGGTGCGCGCCTCGACGATCGAGGAGATCAAGGACACGGCGATGCGACTCCTGCGCGAGACCGGGTCCCACTTCACGTTCGCCGACGTCGCCCGGGAGATGGGGCTCACCCCACCCGCCCTCTACCGGTACTTCACCGACCGAGACGACCTGCTCTCCGCGTTGATGGTCGACGGCTTCCGAACGATGTCCGAGACGCTCACCGGAGCGCTCGACGCCGTCGCGCCCGAAGACCTTCCCGGCCGCGTCCGAGCCGCCGCAGTCGCGTACCGGCAGTTCGCGAGAGACGACCCCGCCCGCTTCTCCCTGATGTTCGGCCTCCCCGACCCCGGATTCGGCCGGCACAGCGAGCACTCGTCGGGCCCGGCAGCGGGCGCCACCATGGCAAGCCTCGAGCAGCTCGTGCAGAGCGTCCTCGACCAGGGCGTGCTTCCACGACCGCTCGTGCAGGACGTCGGCCCGACGTGGGCGACCGAGGCGGGCACCACCGCACAGCGCAGTGGCGGCACCCGCATCCCGGCCGCCTCCTACCAAGCCCTGCTGCAGTTCCTCGCCACCGTCCACGGCTTCGCCTGCCTCGAGAACTTCGGCCACCTCGACTGGATCACCGAGCAGTCACGAGACGAGCTCTTCGAAGCGCAGATCGTGCTGCTCACCGTTGCGATGGGTGCAACCAGCGATCACGCATGACCCTCAGGACTTCACGAGGCGGGCGATGGCCGCGGTGGCCTCCTCGATCTTGCGCGTCGCCTCGTCGCCCCCCTCCGCTGCGGCCGCGCCGATACCCTACGGGGGTAATGTAGCCCTGCGGGTGCAGAAAGGCCTCGGCTGGCCGCCGGGCACATTGGTGCAGGTCAGGCACCACATCACCCCTCCGATCGCGTCCGATCGCAGCAGCAGTTCGACTCCGAAGGGTTGATACCTATACCCCCCAGGGGTATAACTCTCCTCAGACCAACGAAGGAGAGCTCCCCATGAGCGAGATCACGACGTACACGGTGGACGGCATGACGTGTGGCGGCTGCGCCAACAACGTCGCCGGCGAGTTGAAGCGCCTCGAAGGCGTGTCCGACGTCGAGGTCGACCTCGGGTCGGGCGTGGTGACCATCACCAGCGACGGCCCGGTGACCGCCGACGCGGTCGCCGCAGCGGTGCACGATGCGGGCTACGAGGTCGTGTCATGAACACCGCCGCAAAGCTCGGTGCCTACGGCACCTGCCTCGCCGTGGTGTTCGGCGGAGCGTTCGCCCTGGGCGACGCCGTCGGCGAACCGATCCAGACCGGTGCCTCTGCCAGCCACGACGCCGGCCACGGAACCGACCACGCCGCACCGGAGCCGGCCTCCGCGCCGGCCGGGCTCAGCGCCCGAGCCGACGGGTACGCGCTCGAGCTCGTCGAGGACCGCACCACCCCAGACGCGAACGCCCCGCTGGAGTTCCGGATCGTCGGGCCCGACGGGACCACCGTGAACGACTACGACGTCGAGCACGACAAGGAGCTCCACCTCATCGTGGTCCGCCGAGATCTCTCGGGCTACCAGCACGTGCACCCGGCGCGCGACGCCGACGGCACCTGGTCCACCACGCTCGACCTGAGCGAGGCCGGCACCTACCGGGTCCTCGCCGACTTCACCCCTGCCAGCCACGATCGAGGCCTCACCCTCGGGGCAGACCTGACCGTCGAAGGCGAGGCCACCCCGGTCGCCCTGCCCGCTCCGGCACTGACCGCTCAGGTGGACGGCTACGAGGTGACCCTCCGAGGTCAGCTCGTCCCGGGCAAGACATCGCCGTTGACCCTCACGGTGACGCGGAACGGCACGACGGTGGACGACCTCCAGCCGTACCTGGCGGCCTACGGCCACCTCGTCGCGCTCCGGGCCGACGATCTCGCCTACCTCCACGTCCACCCCGACGGTGCCCCCGGCGACGGGAAGACCCCGGCGGGCCCCGACATCACCTTCTACGCGGAGGTGCCCACCGCCGACACCTACCGGCTGTTCCTCGACTTCCGCCACGGCGACGACGTCCACACCGCCGAGTTCACCGCCATCGCGACGGCCCCGTCGCCCGACGCCACGACCACCACCACGTCCAACGCCGACACCACCGAGCCCGCGCCGGCGCCCGCCGACCACGGCAGCGACGGCCACGGCCACCCCGGGGAGGGGTCATGAACGACGCAACCCATCTGAACCGCATCGAGCTCGACATCGAAGGGATGACCTGCTCGTCGTGCGCCAACCGCATCGAACGGCGCCTCAACAAGGTCGAAGGCGTCACCGCCACGGTCAACTACGCCACGGAGAAGGCCGTGGTGTCCTTCGATGAGGACGTCGACCCCGCCGAGCTCATCGACCAGGTCGAGGCGGCCGGCTACAAGGCCCGGCTGCCCCGCCCGGCCGGCCCCGGCGGCGCCAACGGCGAGGCCGAGTCCGACCCCGTCGATCCGACGGCCGCGCTGCGGACCCGCCTGCTGGTGTCCACCGCCCTGACGATCCCGGTCGTGGCCATGGCGATGATCCCGCTGTTCCAGTTCGACAACTGGCAGTGGATGTCGCTGATGCTGGCCGCCCCGGTGGTGGTGTGGGGTGCCCTCCCGTTCCACCGGGCGGCCTGGGTCAACCTGCGCCACGGCGCCGCCACCATGGACACCCTGATCTCCATCGGGACCCTCGCCGCGTTCGGCTGGTCGCTGTACGCCCTGTTCATCGGCGATGCCGGCATGCCCGGCATGAAGATGGCCTTCGAGCTGACGATCGCCCGAGGTTCCGGGGCCCACGAGATCTACCTCGAGGCCGCTGCCGCGGTGACCACGTTCATCCTCGCCGGCAAGTACTTCGAAGCCCGTGCCAAGCGACGCAGCGGCGCCGCCCTCCACGCCCTGCTCGAGCTCGGCGCCAAGGACGTCGTCGTCCGGCGCGACGGCGAAGAGGTCCGCATCGGCATCGACCAGCTCGCCGTCGGCGACCACTTCGTCGCCCGACCCGGCGAGAAGATCGCCACCGACGGCGTCATCGTCGAGGGCAGCTCCGCCATCGACGCCTCGCTGCTCACCGGCGAGAGCGTCCCCGTCGAGGTCGCCCCCGGCGACGCCGTCACCGGCGCCACCGTCAACGCCGGCGGACGCCTCGTCATCCGAGCCACCCGCGTCGGCGCCGACACCCAGCTCGCCCAGATGGCCCGGCTCGTCACCGACGCACAGAACGGCAAGGCCGCCGTCCAGCGCCTCGCCGACCGCATCTCCGGGGTCTTCGTCCCCATCGTCATCGCCCTGGCCGTCGCCACCCTCGGCTACTGGCTCGGCACCGGCGAAGGCGCCACGGCAGCGTTCACCGCAGCGGTCGCCGTGCTGATCATCGCCTGCCCCTGCGCTCTCGGCCTGGCCACACCCACGGCCCTGCTCGTCGGGACCGGCCGCGGCGCCCAGCTCGGGATCTTGATCAAGGGCCCCGAGGTCCTCGAGTCGACCCGCAAGGTCGACACCGTCGTGCTCGACAAGACCGGCACGGTCACCACCGGCAAGATGACCCTCGTCGACGTGATCACCGCACCGGGCACAGACCCTGATGAGGTGCTCCGCCTCATCGGTGCCATCGAGCACGCCTCTGAGCACCCGATCGCCCAGGCGATCGCCGCCGCCGCCCAGGCCCAGGTGGGTGAGCTCCCCGCCGTCGAGTCCTTCAACAACCGCGAAGGACTGGGCGTCGAGGGTGTCGTCGACGGTCACGCCGTCGTCGCCGGCCGGGCTGCGTTGCTCGCCGACTGGAGCCTGCACCTGACACCTGACCTCGAATCCGCCAAGGCGGCCGCTGAGGCCAAGGCCCAGACGGCCATCAGCGCCGGATGGGACGGCGAGATCCGCGCCGTCCTCGTCGTCGCCGACACAGTGAAGCCCACGTCTGCGGAGGCGATCCAGCAGCTCCGCGACCTCGGGCTGCGCCCGGTGCTGCTCACCGGTGACAACTCGAGTGCGGCCCGGGCGGTGGCCGCCCAGGTCGGCATCGACGAGGTCATCGCCGAGGTGCTCCCCGCCGACAAGGTCGACGTCATCCGCCGGCTCCAAGGTGAAGGACGCGTCGTCGCCATGGTCGGCGACGGCGTCAACGACGCCGCCGCCCTCGCCCAGGCCGACCTCGGCCTCTCCATGGGCACCGGCACCGACGCCGCCATCGAGGCCAGCGACCTCACCTTGGTCCGCGGCGACCTCCGCGCCGCACCGGACGCCATCCGGCTCTCCCGCCAAACCCTCAGCACCATCAAGGGCAACCTGTTCTGGGCGTTCGCCTACAACGTGGCCGCCATCCCGTTGGCGGCCGCGGGGTACCTCAACCCGATGATCGCCGGCGCCGCCATGGCGTTCTCCAGCGTCTTCGTCGTGTCGAACAGCCTGCGCCTGCGACGCTTCGCTCCCCTCAGCGACCATGCCGCACCGGCCACCGCTCCCAGCCCGTACGTGCCGACCGCACCGGTCAGCGTCCCATGACCGTGCCAGCTGGGGCGGACGACCGGTCCGCCCCAGCATCGCGGAGCCTCGACCACGTCCTGGCCGGCACCGCCTCGGCCCTCGAGAGCGTCGCCAGGATCGCCGCTTCGGTCGCCGGTCTGGTCCTGCTGGTCGAACGGCTCCGCCGCCCGACACGCACCTGCCCACGGAGCACCCCATGAGCACCACCACCGAGACCCGCTTCCCGGCACACGAACAGGGCAGCGCGAGCGGCCACGCCGGCCGCCTCCTCGACGACATCTACGAGCGGCACGGGTCCGCCGGGCACATGGTCCGCACCATGGCGAGCTCACCTGCGGTGCTCGCCGGGTACCTCGACCTCAGCCGTGCCGCCAAGCGAGTGAGCCTCGACCGGCGACTCAGCGAACAGGTCTCCATCGCCGTGCAAGCCACCTTGGGTTGCGGCACCTGCCTCGACGCCCACCTCTCGGCCGCTCGCGCCGTCGGGGTGGCCGACCACGACATCGAGCTCGCCAGGTCCGGCACCGCCTCCGCACCCCACGCTGCCGCGCTCGTCGACTTCGCCCTTCAGGTGCTCATCGCTCCCGGCCAGATCGACGATGCGACCATCCGAGGGCTCCGAGATGCAGGCTTCGGCGACCGACAGATCCTCGACGTGGTCGCCATCGTCAGCCTCAACGTCCTCACCGGAACCTTCAACCTCGTCGCCAGCATCTGAGCCGAGCAGCGTGACTCCCCCTGCTCGGCACCGACATCGTCGTCGATCGGGAACTCCACACCTCGCGACCGGCAAGCACCCGCGGCGGGCAACCACCTCCACGATCAGGACCGTCGGCCCACGACGACTCCACGCTCGCCGGCAGCCAGCGCACCTGCGGCTTCGGGACCAACATCGGCGGCCAGGTCGACGTCACCGACGCGAGGCACACTCCGGCTCCCCGGGCCGGGGACCGCGATATCGTCTTCAGCCGGGGGAGGGACCGGCGGGCCCTTCCTGCTGTGCAGCGGGCACAGCAACGAAAGCGGGAGGCGGCCATGGCCACGACCAGAGCAGTGGACGGCGTTCGAGCGCGCAAGCGCAGAACCGTCACCGGGGCAGCCGTGGCCGCGACGTTGGCAGCGTCGCTGCTGAGCGGCTGCCTGCACACCGAACGGGTCAGCGTCGCCAGCGACGGAACTGAAGCGAACGGGCCGTCCGCCCCGACGTCGATCAGCGCCGACGGCCGCTACATCACGTTCACGTCGACGGCCACCAACCTCGTCGCCGACGACACCAACGGCTCCGTCTCCGACCTGTACCTCAGAGACAACGTCACCAAGACCGTCACCAAGGCTGCGATCGAAGCGGACGGGACAGCGCTCGACACACACTCCTCATGGGGCGAGATCAGCGACGACGGCCGCTACGTCACCTTCAGCACCGTCGAGCCTGCCACCGCCGACGACCCCGACGAGAACAGCGACCTGTTCCGTCACGACCGCGAGACCGGCGAGACGATCCTCGTCTCCAAGCCTCCGCCCGGCATCACAGGCGACAGCTGGGGTGGCCAACCGAGCGCCAACGGGCAGCACGTCGTGGTGCGCGGGGCCACTACCGCGTTCGTCTACGACATCACCGAGGACGTGGCGACGTTCGTGGCGACCGCAGAGATCGGGCCCGCTGAGGTCAGCAACGACGGACAAACGGTCGTCTTCACCAGCTGGACGCCGCTGACGGCCGGCGAAACGACGTACAGGTCATGGGACGTCCACGTGTTCGACGTCGCGACCGGTGGCCTCGAACGGATCACACCGACGGCCTGGGGCATCGGTGACCCGATCCACTGGCTCCGCTCCCTCGCGCTCACCCTCGACATCAGCCCGGACGCCCGCTTCATCGCCTACACCGGAATGGTCAGCAACGGCCGAGGGCTCCCCGAGGCGTACCTGCACGACCGGACCACCGGCATCACCGAAACGATGCCGGGCATGGCGCTGCCGGCAGCGCACTGGAGCCAGTTCGAAGGCGTCCCAACGGTCAGCGACGACGGCCGCTACGTCGCCTACAACCGGACCCTCTACTCGGAGCTCGAACGCCCACCGGGCACCCTCGTCGTCCACGACCGCGAGCAGGACTCGGTGACGGTCATCAAGCCGCCGTCGACCATCGGCCCGACACGCGTGCTGATCTCCGGCGACGGCCGCTGGACCACCTTCGCAGCCCCCACCGTCGAGACCGCCGGGGACACCAACGGCGTCGACGACGTGTTCGTCCGCTACGCCCACGACCCCCAAGTCTCCGTGGAGACACCGCACGAGATCGGGCCCGGCACCCACGACCTCGTCTTCGACGCCAAAGAGCTCGTCGAAACCCCAGCGGTCTCCGTGAACGGCGGAGGCGTCACCGTCAACTCGGTGACCATCTCGGGCACCGAACTCCACGTCACCGTCACCGTCAGCCCCGGCGCTGCCGCAGGCGCACGCGACGTCTACGTGTACAACAACGGGAGCTGGCCGGGCCGCCTCGTCGTCGGGGCAACGAACCTCTGCGACGACTGCGTCACCATCACGCCCTGAGTCAGTGGGGTAGCTACCGCTACCGCCGACGCAGCCCAGAACCACGCCGCAACCGACGAGGACGACTACCTCAGCCACCGCTCAACCATCCGAGAGAGCTCCGAAGGCGGCCGGGACTGCCGCATGATCGGTAGCAGGTCGAGGCGTGTCGTCGCACCGCCGTTGCGGAGCGAATGGAGTGTCGGTTCGGACTCGACAGGTCAATCGGCAAAGGCGGCTTGGCCTCAGTGGCGGTTCTTGTGCGCTCGTCGAGGCGACGATCGTAAGTCGGAGTTCGTCGCGAGCTGGCCCAGCGTTGACCGGCACCCGTCCGAGCGTCCCGCTACGTTGCTTTCCGGGTGAAGCAGCGGGCCTCACCCCCGGTGAGTAGCTCACCACGGTAGGGAGGGCGGGGCAATGGCCATCACGGCTACAGGAACGAATCGCGGACCGACACGGAGACACCTTCACACCGGAGTAGTCGGGCTGCTGGCAGCCACCGTGCTGACCGGCTGCCTCCACAGCGAACGGGTCAGCACCACCATCGACGGTGGGCTCGCCAACGGTGCCAGCCGGGTGTCGAGCATCAGCACCGACGGCCGCTACGTCGCATTCGGATCGGACGCCACGAACCTGTACCCCGACGACACCAACGGATACCAGGACCTGTTCATCAGAGACAACGTCACCGGAGACGTCGAACTCGCTGCGATCCGCGCCGACGGGCAACCGGCCACCCAACGGGGATCGGCCGGCAAGATCAGCGACGACGGTCGCTACGTCACCTACACGACCTCCGAACAGGCCACCCCCGACGACACCGACAACTTCGGCGACACCTTCGTCCACGACCGCGTCGCCGGCACGACCGTCCTCGCCTCGAGGCCACCAGAAGGGATCGCTGACGACCGGGGCTGGGGCGGCGTCCCGTCCGCGAACGGCCGGTTCGTCGTCTTCAACGGCCTCGTAGCCGCCTGGGTCTACGACGTCGCCGCCAGCACCACCCAGATGGTCACGACCGGATCGGCCTACCCGGCCGTTGTCTCCGACGACGGCAACATCGTCGCCCTCGTCTCCTACGCCCGCCTCACCGCCGAAGACACCACCAACAACACCTTCGACGTCTACGTGTACAACCTCGCCGCAGGCACCATCGACATGTTGAACCAGACCATGTTCGCAGGCGGCTACCTGCGTCACGGCTCCCTGATGTACAACATCGACATCACGCCCGACGGCCGCTACGTCGCCTACTCGGCGCAGATCTACAACGACCCCGGCTTTCCTGACGCCTACGTGTACGACCGGGTCACCGACACCGCCGACAAGCTTCCCGAACCGCCGAAGCCGGCCAACCACTGGGTCGGGCACGAATTGGCCCCGACGATCTCCGACGATGGCCGCTACGTCGCCTACACCCAGTCGCTCTGGTCCGAGCTGGCCGACGCTCCGGGCCGGGTCGTCACCTACGACCGCCAGGCCAAGTCGATGACTGTCATCGAAGACCTCCCCACGTGGAAGGCGACCGGACCCACCCTGATCTCCGGCGACGGCCGCTACGTGACATTCGGGGCTGCGACCGTCGAAGACCCAGGCGACACGAACGGCGTCGAGGATGTGCTCATCCGCTTCGCCCACCAACCCCAAGTGACCACAGCGGATCCCGCCGAACTCGGACCCGGGACCCACGAGATCGTCGTCGACGCCGCCGAAACGTACGGGCAGCCCGCAGTGGTCGTGACAGGCGAGGGTGTCACCGTGGACTCCGTGGCCGTTGAAGGGACGCAGCTCCGCCTCGAGGTCACCGTCGCCGCAACCGCTGCACCTGGGCCTCGGGGCCTGCTGGTCACCAACGACGGCAGTTGGCCCGGCCGGCTCATCATCGGAGGCACTGGCCTCTGCAACGGCTGCATCGTCCTCGACACCTGAGCCCCGCTGCTCTTGAAGGTCTGCGATGCAGGTCATGGTCACGACCGTGCCCTGCCTCGAGGGCCGCGCGATCGATGTGCGGATCGGTCGCAGTTGGTCAGCTGCCGTCAGGTTGTGCTGGAACGCCTTCGCGGTCCGGGTCCTCCACCGGAGGTCACCGGGTGGGTCGGGTACCGTTCCCCCGGCCCTGTCGGGCCGTCACCCGGGCCGCCGGAGTTCCGTCGAGCGTTACGTCGAGGATTCCGTGCATCCCCCGGGCCACTAGCTCAATTGGCAGAGCATCGGACTTTTAATCCGCCGGTTCAGGGTTCGAGTCCCTGGTGGCCCACCAACCCAGGTCGTTGCTGAGACTCGATCTGCCTTCCATGCGGACGATTCGCTCGGCACGGTGCATCGGCACGAGCTACGCGGCGCCGCCGCGATGCACCAGCCCGATACACCCCTGGCCTTGGCTGTCAGACCTCGTCAGGCCTGGACCGCCCACCGGTTGCCGTGCATCGCGATCGTCGGCCGACCGGGCGAACGGGTCCGGTAGCGGCTTCGCCCTTCCTCGGTCTGGAAGGCCTGGAGGGCAGGCTCGTCAGCCCCTCGCAGACGCCTGGCGCTCGCCTCGTCAACCGCCGGTGGTGGTGACGTCGACGGGGGCATAGTCGAAGCGCTTGGTGCCGGGTCCGAGCATGGTCGTCGGGCTGCCGACGGTGGACTGGTCGCTGCAATCGAGCGTCAGGGTGTGGGCCCCGGGCGGCCAGGGGAACGGCAACGTCGCGGACCAGGACCCGTCGGCCCCGGTCTGGATCGGAAGCCACGAGCTGCCGTCCGTTCGGATCGTCACGATCCCGTCCGGGCATCCGTCACCGCTGACGATGAAGGACTCGGTCGTGGGTCCGTCGCGCCGATCGACGCGGGCGGTCTGCGCGAACAGATGCTGGACCAGGTCATCGAAGTCGGTCCGGTCGGCGACCGAACGAGTGAGGTCCCCGCCCGCCAGGAGGCCGCCATCGTTCGTCTCGACGACGACGTCGTAGCCGAGGACGATGCGCAGCGGCTCGACGTGATCGGAGACGACGAGCACCCGCGTGCCGACCGGCGGGGCGAGCGCCTCGGCGTCGGCCTCCTCCGGACTGCCCGCGGCGCCGAGGTCGAACTCGATCGGGACCGGGGAGCTGGCTCCCTCGATGTCGATCGAGACGGCCAGGTAGCTCACGGAGAGCTCGCGGCCCGGGAGCGTCGACCCGTCGGGTGTTCGCCGCGTCCGGTGCCGAACCTCTGGTGTCTCGGCGATGGTGCCGACGTAGAGGGTTGCCCTCCCCTGCCTCAGCGCTGCGGCGAAGTCGGTCGGGCCGCGGTCGATCGCCATGCCGACGTCCATGAGCGAGCGGAACCAACGCTCGGCCCGGTCCGCGGGATACCCCGTGACCTCAGGGCCGGTGTCGGCAACCTGCCGGTCGGTGTCGACGCGCACGTCACCGTCGCGCCGGCCGACGAGGACGGCGCCGCCGGCGACCACCACCAAGCAGGCGGCGACCGCCGCGATGCGCCAGACCCGGCCAGCAGCGCCGGCGCGCGCCGAGCGACGGCGACGCGCAGGATCGAGGATCTCGTCAGCGGTGACCTCGTCGCTCACGTGCGGCGCCGCCTGATCGGCCCACGCTCGGATCTGCTCCCTGACGTCATCCATGATCATCTGCTCCGAGCTCGTCGCGGAGCCGCTCTTGAGCGCTCGCTCCACGTGGGTGCCCACCGCGGTCTTCGAGGTTCCGAGGGCCTGGGCCACTTCCTGGTAGGTCCATCCGCATCCATGGACCAACACGACAGCGGTCCGTTGACGCTCCGACAGGGCGGCCAGAGCCGGGATCAGACCGGGCTCGAAGCCTCGGGCCGGCTCCTCGATCGGCGCGGGGAGGAAGCGGGCGCGGCGGGGACGGGAGCGGCTGCTTCCCACGCGGTAGAGGTAGCCGGCCGGGTTCTCCATCGCCTGCACCTCGGCCCAGTGCTCCCATGCCCAGGCCAAGGCCTCAGCAGTTGCATCTCGACCCTCGACCGGTCCACGCAGCAGGCACAGGGCGCGTCGGAGCCTCGGCTCCAGTTCTCGGACGAAGCCGGTGAACCGGATCCGCTCCTCGCTCACCACGTCCACTGCCACAACCGTAGAGAGCACCGAACCCGCCAGTCGGACCACAGCGACGGCAGGGAGGAGGCACAGTCACCGGACGATGTGGCCCGGTAGTAGGTGTCGCCGGGCTCACCGACGAGGCCGTACCCCGCCCCGGAGCACCCTCGCCCCACCCAGAACGATGCGACCTCCAGCTGGGCCTGGCAACGATGCGACGCCACCGGCTCGGCCTGCGCGACCCTCGACGGGCCCACCACCGCCACCTACAGGGTGACCCCCGCCGATGTCGGGTCGACGATCCGGGTCCTCGCCACCGTCATCGGCCCCGACGGCACCGCCCTGGGGGCCAGCGCCCCGACCGCGGTCGTCGTCGCCGCCCCCGCCGTGGAGCTGGGCTCGCCCGCCGCAGCACCCGGGGGCACGGTCACCGTCACCGGGACCGGGTTCGCCCCGAACACGACCGTGACCGTCGAGCTCCACCCGACCGCGGTTGCCCTCGGCACCGCCACCACCGACGACGACGGGACCTTCACCGCGACCTTCACCGTCCCCGGCGACGCAACCGCCGGCGACCACCAGGTCGTGGTCTCCGGCGCCGACGTCGCGGGGAACCCGTCCACGGTCTCCGTTGCCTTCGAGGTCACCACGCTCGAGGCGCCCCCGGACACACCCGAGGCCCCGACCCCCACGGCCCCCAACCCCGACATCCTGGACACCGACGAGACGCCGGCCCCGTTGGGCCCGGCCGGCCCCGACTTCGCAACCGACCGGGGCCCCTCCTCCTACGGGGACCGTCTGCCGGTCACCGGTGCGCCGCTGGCGACGGTGTTGGTGGCCGGGCTCGGGTTGCTGGCTGCCGGTGCAACGATGAGGGCGGGTTCTCGACCGCGGCGCTGACCCCCGTTGCGGCGGCCAGGCGGGGGTCAGCGCCGCTGGCGGACCCGCCCAGCCAGGGCTTCGACGGCTCCATCCGGTTGTAGCGTGCGCACGTGGGGCGTGACGCCATGACATCGGTCCGGCTCCGGCGCCGGCTGGTGACGGCGCTCGTGCTCCTCGCGGTGGTGTCGCCGGTGCTGCGCGACCGCGACAGCTTCCCGCTCTCGACCTATCCCATGTACGCGACGACGCGGCCGGAGATCGTGGCGTTCTCGACCGTGGCCGGGTACGAGGCCGGCGGGCAGCGGGTGCGCCTGTCGCTGCATGCCATCGCCCGCACCGACGACGCGCTCATCGGCCAGGCGAGGATCGGCCAAGCGATCGACGAAGGAACGGCGAGCGCGCTCTGCGCCGAGGTGGCCGGTCGCGCCGCTGACGGCGTCGCGCGCATCGAGGTCGTGACCGAGCGCCACGATGTCGTCGATCTGGCCGCCGGTCACGAGTCGCTCCTCGACCGGGACGTCCATGCCAGTTGCGAGACGGGGAGGTGAGTCGAGGTGCCGCGCGACGACGTGACGCGGTGGGCTCGGATCGACTCCTGG